>JBJMTR010000143.1:0-7142 GCA_045811565.1 Bradyrhizobium sp. | reverse complement strand
GCAGCATGGTGCGCGTCAACCAGCGCGGCGAGGTGATCGTCTCCGTCGCGGTGCCGGTACAGCGTTTCCGTGCGGTCCGTGGCGCGCTGATGCTCTCGACGCAAGGCGACGACATCGACCAGATGGTGACCGCCGAGCGCCTCGCCATCCTGAAAGTCGGCGGCGTGGCGTCGGCGGTCATGATCGTGCTGTCGTTATTGTTGGCGAGCACGATCGCCGGCCCGGTGCGGCGGCTCGCCGATGGCGCCGAGCGCGTGCGCCGCCGGATCCAGACCCGGGTCGAGATCCCTGATTTCACCCGCCGCCGCGACGAGATCGGCCATCTTTCCGGCGCGCTGCGCGACATGACCAATGCGCTCTACAGCCGCATCGAGGCGATCGAGATGTTTGCCGCCGATGTCGCGCACGAATTAAAGAACCCGCTAACGTCGCTGCGCTCCGCGGTCGAAACCCTGCCGCTGGCGCGCAACGACAACAGTCGCTCGCGACTGCTCGCTGTCATCGAGCACGATGTCAAACGGCTCGACCGGCTGATCTCGGATATTTCCGACGCCAGCCGGCTTGATGCCGAGCTGCAGCGGCAGGACATGGCGACCGTCGACTTTCGCCGCCTGCTCACGACGCTGACCTCGGTCGCCAACGAAACGCGGCTCGGCCATGACGTCGCCGTCGAGGCGCGCTTCGAAGGCCGCAGCCCGACCGACACTTTCTCAGTGCCGGGCCATGACTCGCGGCTCGGCCAGGTGATCTCGAACCTGCTCTCCAACGCGCAATCGTTCTCCCAGGCCGGCGGCAAGGTGCGCATTACCTGCCGTCGGGTGCGTTCGGAAATCGAGAACGTCGTCGACGACGACGGGCCGGGAATTGGCGAGGATGCGCTGGAGCGGATCTTCGAGCGCTTCTACACCGACCGGCCGCATCAGGGCTTTGGCCAGAATTCCGGACTCGGCTTGTCGATTTCCAAGCAGATCATCGAAGCCCATGGCGGGCGCATCTGGGCGGAAAATCGCGCCGGCCCTGCCGATACCGATCGCAAGCCGACGGTCGCTGGCGCGCGTTTCGTGGTCAGGCTGCCGGCGCCATGACGGGAAGGGCGAGGAGCGTCCACGCCTCCGCCGTGCTGATCGGCGACCGCGCCGTGCTGATCCGGGGGCCCTCGGGCGCTGGCAAGTCACATCTCGCGTTCGATTTGATTCTGGCCGGACGCGCGGGGCTACTGCCGGCTGCCGTTTTAGTGGGCGACGACCGTGTCCATCTCGACACAGCTGGCGAACAATTGTGGGTCCGCCCAGCGCCGGAACTGGCAGGCAGAATCGAAATTCGGGGACTCGGAATCCGCCGCTGCGAATTCACAAATGCGGCGGTGGTTGGGCTCGTCGTCGATCTCGCGGCCGATGATGCCGAGCGGTTGCCGGCACCGGAGGCGCTCCAAACCCATCTCAATGGTGTTTTATTACCGCGAATCCCCGTCGGAGCAGGCTTTTCACCCCTTCCGCTGGTTGTCGCCGCCCTGATGACAACTGAGAGTTCATCCTTCGTTAACGGTCAGACGGATTGTCTGAAGGGAATTGATAACCATATCAGCCCCACTATCGCCACGAAATAGACCGGCGCAGGCTCCCCCTCTCTACCACCAAATTCCGGGAGAATAGCCAAGATGCCCTCTTGCGCGGGGCCTCTGGATGGTCAAAGTGGCGCGTTCGTGCGGTGCACCAAAAAAGCACCCGCGAGGAGTTTTCGATGATCGGTCTAGTTCTTGTGACCCATGGGCGCCTTGCCGACGAGTTCAGGGCGGCGCTGGAACATGTCATGGGTCCGCAAAAACAAATTGAAGCAATAACGATTGGTGCCGAGGACGACGCCGATCTCTGTCGAAGAGATATTATCGAAGCGGTCAACCGCGTCGATAGCGGTGACGGTGTTGCGATCCTGACCGACATGTTCGGCGGCACGCCCTCCAACCTCGCCATCTCCTGCATGAGCCGCCCGAAGGTGGAGGTGCTCGCGGGTATCAACCTTCCCATGCTGGTCAAGCTTGCCAAAGTGCGCGAGGAGCGGTCGCTTGCCGACGCCATCGCCATGGCCCAGGAAGCCGGTCGCAAATATGTCACCATTGCCAGCCGCGTTCTCGCCGGCAAATGAGCGATGAGGCCTCGCCCGGAAACGAAGTCGGGCCGGGTGTGCCTGCCGGCGCGATTTCCCGCGAACTTCCCATCATCAACAAGCGCGGCCTGCACGCGCGCGCTTCGGCCAAATTCGTTCAGACGGTCGAGCGCTTCAACGCGGAAGTCTGGGTGACGCGTGGCAGCGAGACCGTCGGCGGCACCTCGATCATGGGCCTGATGATGCTGGCCGCGGGACCAGGCACCTCGGTCGTCGTCTCCGCGATCGGTCCGGAAGCGCAGGCCGCCATTGACGCCATCGCCGAACTCGTCGCCAGCAAGTTCAACGAAGAAGGCACGTGAGGTTGAGCTAGTTCGCCGGCGGCGCGATATAGATGTTCCAGTTGATCGCCGGACCCGCATGCCCACGGAAGAAACGCCGCGTCGTCACGACCAGGCGTTCGGCCTCGGGCGCATTCTGCGCCATCCAGGCCTCGAAGGCCGGTAGCCGCCCGTCGGCTGGATCGAAGACGCCGATGAAGCCGAGCCGCTTCACTTCTTCAGGCGTGGTCAGGCCGGCCGTCCAGATCTCGCCCGGCGTAAACGGCGCCGGATGATCGGGACTATAGAACACCAGCGGCTCGATCGTGTCAGTGGTGCCCGCCACCGCCGCCCAGCGCGACGCAAAGCGCGCGTGCCAGGCTTCCGTCAGTTCGCGGGCGAGCTCTGATCGCGCGCCATAGATCGCGACGCTGTCCGCATTCCCCGCCAGCTCCAGCGCGGGGATCCAGCGCGATGCGCCCAACGTCGCAAGCGTCACCGCGAGCCAGATCGCTGTGATGTTGAATAGCGTCGTACGCGGTACGCGCAGCGCCGGAATCGCAACCAGTGCCAGCGGCACCAGGAAGAACAGCGAGATTCCCCAATCGGTCTTGATGTAGACCTCGAATATCAACGCGCCGATCGGCGGCCCAATCGCGACCACGGCCTGGATGATCCAGACATTGAGCGCCTGCGGGAGCTTGACGCCCGGATTGGCGCTGCGCGACCAGCTGCGCGTGAACAGCAAGACGGGCCGCCCCCTCAGGGTCGACCACCATCGCGGCGCCAGCGCCAGTGCCAGCGCCGCCAGCGCGATCGGCACCACAAGCAGCGCCAGATTGTGCCCGATATAGCCAAGGACGAGCGCAAAACTCTGTGCGCGGCTCGACAGCGCATAGGTGTCGCCGGCATAGGTCAGCGGCACGAAATTCACTTGCTTCAGCCAGGTGAGGTGCGGGATCAGCGCGGCCACGAGCGTCGCAATTGCAATCCATGGCGCCGGTGAACGCAGGAACTGCCATCGCATGGGGTGAATCAGCGCAGCGAGGCCGATAGCGCCGATCATGGTCAGCACCCAGTATTTGGTCATCAGCGCCAGCGCGCCGGCGATACCAAGCCAGAGGCCGGATTTCACGCTGCGCTTCTCGAACGCGTCGAGATAAGCCAGCACGAGCAGCGGCAGTGTCACAAGCTGCAGCAGATCCGGATTGTACTTAAACCCCTTGAAGTTGAAGATCGGATAGAGCGCGAGCATCACCACGACGAAGAACGCGCGACGGCGATCGACGACGCGCAGCGCAATCACCCAGCAGATCACCAGCCCGCAGCCGACGACCGCCATCGCCAGCGCATAGGTAGCCCAGTCGGCGACCGGAAAAATCCTGAACCAGACGCCCGCGATCCAGCCCGATAGCGGCGGATGCTTGCCATAGCCGAGTTGGAATTTCTGGCCCCAGGCAAACGCCTCTGCGACGTCCATGTGAACGTCCTGCGCTGCCTTGAGGTTGACCAGGATCAGCGTCCACAGCACGGCGTGCGCGACGGCAAAGCCGATCACCAGCCACAGACCTGCCTTGGGGTCGCTGGCGCGCGAGGCCAGCCACGCGGCCAGCCGCCGGATGGAAAGTTTCGGAGCAGCGCGCGCCGCCGCGGGCAAAAATGATGCAGTCGACATGATCCCGTGCGTAGCGCGTTTTCCGCCGAAGTGGAATCAGCTTGGCGTGAAGAAAGCCCCTGAAAATACTGCAATATGGTTGCCGCACGGGGACGTGAATGCTATCCCGCGCCCCATGACGACTGCCCCCATTTCGAACATCCGCAACTTCTCCATTGTCGCCCACATCGACCATGGCAAATCGACGCTGGCCGACCGGCTGATCCAGATGACCGGCGGCCTTTCGGATCGCGAAATGGCCGGCAAGGAACAGGTGCTCGATTCCATGGATATCGAGCGCGAGCGCGGCATCACCATCAAGGCGCAGACCGTCCGGCTGAATTACCGCGCCAAGGATGGCCAGGATTATATCTTTAACCTGATGGACACGCCGGGCCATGTCGACTTCGCTTACGAAGTCTCCCGCTCGCTGGCAGCCTGTGAAGGTTCCCTGCTCGTCGTCGACGCCAGCCAGGGGGTCGAAGCGCAGACGCTCGCAAATGTCTATCAGGCGCTCGACAACAACCACGAGGTCGTGCCGGTCCTCAACAAGGTCGACTTGCCCGCGGCCGAGCCCGAGAAGGTGAAACAGCAGATCGAAGACGTGATCGGCATCGATGCGTCAGACGCGGTGATGATCTCGGCCAAGACCGGTCTTGGCGTTTCCGACGTGCTGGAGGCCATCGTCACGCGATTGCCGCCGCCGAAGGGTGACCGCGAGGCGACGCTGAAGGCGCTCCTGGTCGACAGCTGGTACGACGTCTATCTCGGCGTGGTCGTGCTTATCCGCGTCGTCGACGGGGTGATGAAGAAGGGTAGCCGCATCCGCATGATGGGCACCAATGCGGCCTATGATGTCGAGCGCGTCGGCTTCTTCACGCCGAAGATGCAGCAGGTCGATGAGCTCGGCCCCGGCGAGATCGGTTTCATCACCGCCGCGATCAAGGAAGTCGCCGATACGCGCGTGGGCGACACCATCACCGACGATCGCAAGCCGATCACCGAAATGCTGCCGGGCTTCAAGCCGGCGGTGCCGGTGGTGTTCTGCGGCCTGTTCCCGGTGGACGCCAACGATTTCGAGACGCTGCGCGCGGCAATGGGCAAGCTGCGGCTCAACGATGCCAGTTTTTCATTCGAGATGGAAACCTCCGCCGCGCTCGGCTTCGGCTTCCGCTGCGGATTCCTCGGGCTGTTGCATCTGGAGATCATTCAGGAGCGGCTGCAGCGCGAATTCGATCTCAATCTGATCGCGACCGCCCCCAGCGTGATCTACAAGATGCATCTTACCGACGGCCAGGAGATCGAGATCCACAATCCCGTCGACATGCCCGACGTGGTCAAGATCGCCGAAATCGAGGAGCCGTGGATCGAGGCGACGATCCTCACCCCCGACGAATATCTCGGCAGCGTCCTCAAACTATGCCAGGACCGGCGCGGCGCTCAGAAGGAGCTCACTTACGTCGGCTCCCGCGCGATGGTGAAATACGACCTGCCGCTCAACGAAGTGGTGTTCGACTTCTACGACCGCCTGAAGTCGGTCTCGAAGGGCTACGCCTCGTTCGACTATCACCTCACCGACTACAAGCCGGCCGATCTCGTCAAGATGCAGATCCTCGTCAACGGCGAGCCGGTCGACGCGCTGTCGATGCTGGTGCATCGCACCCGCGCCGAAGGGCGCGGCCGCGCCATGGTCGAGAAGATGAAGGAACTGATCCCGCCGCACATGTTCCAGATCCCGATCCAGGCGGCGATCGGCGGCAAGGTGATCGCCCGGGAGACCGTGCGCGCCCTGCGCAAGGACGTCACCGCAAAATGCTACGGCGGCGACGTCACCCGTAAGCGCAAGCTTCTGGAGAAGCAGAAGGAAGGCAAGAAGAAGATGCGGCAGTTCGGCAAGGTCGACATCCCGCAGGAAGCATTTATTGCCGCGCTGAAGGTGGATAGCTGAGGCGGTTCGTCATTCCGGGAGGTCCGAAGGACAAACCCGGAATCCAAAGATCATCGCGCTGGATTGAGGGTTCGCGCTCATGCGCGCCCCGAAAATGACGGAAATCGAAATGCAAGGCCCTCGACCTTGGCGGCGCCGCGGCATGAGGTGAATGCCGGGCGGCCTGCGCGTCCTGCGGCTTGATCGCCGGCACCGGATAGGCCACCATCTCGTTCCCGCTCAACAAAAATCCAAAAAGCGCGAGGAAACGCATGAGCAAGCCCGAAGGTTTCGACCTCGCCGCGCGGGCGCGCGCGCTGGCGCCCTTGATTACGCGCGACGCCGACGAAATCGAGCGGACGCGGCGGCTGACGCCGGCGGTGACCTCCGCCCTGATCGAGAACGGGCTTTATCGGGCGCTGCTGCCAAAGAGCCACGGCGGTATCGAGGCGACACTCGAGGCGTTCATGCAGATGCAGGAGGAAATCGCCAAGGCCGATGCCTCGACCGCCTGGTGCCTCGGCCAATGCAGCGTCTGCGCGATGACCGCGGCCTATCTCGATGCGGATGCGGCCAACGAGATATTCAATGTCTCGCCTGGCATTTTGGCCTGGGGCGCGATCGCGCATGAAGTGCGGGCCGTTCCCGGCGGTTACATGGCCAATGCGCGATGGGACTTTGCCTCCGGCTCCCGGCAGGCGAGTTGGTTAGGCGCGCATGTTCGCGTGGTCGAACCCGACGGCACCCCAAGACGGAAGCCGGACGGCTCCCCGGAAATCCGCACCATCCTGTTTCCGGCGACCAGCGCCACCATGTACGACGTCTGGGACGTGATCGGGCTGAAGGGCACCGGCACCGACTCTTACTCGGTCGATAATCTCTTCATTCCGGAGAACTTCGCCGCACTCCGCGACGATCCGGCGGCGCTGCGCGAAAACGGGCCGCTGTACCGGCTTTCGACCAACATGGTGTTCGGGATGGGCTTTGCCGCGACCGCGCTTGGCGTGGCGCGTGCCACGCTCGATGCGGCCATTGAACTCGCGCGCGGCAAGACGCCGCAAGGCCTCAAGACCATGCGCGAGAACAATTCCGTGCAAGGCCTGATAGGGCGCACCGAGGCGTCCCTGCGCGCCGCGCG
>JBJMTR010000142.1:0-3255 GCA_045811565.1 Bradyrhizobium sp. | reverse complement strand
GGATGCCGACAACGACGGCGGTCAGCCGTTGGCGCCGGGCATGCTGGCGTCGCATTATGCGCCGCGCACCAGGGTGCGGCTCAATGCTGAAAGCATCGCGCCAGGTGAGGCGCTGCTGGCGTTTGGCTCCGACGCGGTTTCGGGAATTGACGCGGCCGGCGCGGTGATGAATCTGTCCGCACGCGGCGATCTCACCGAGGCTGCCGCCAACCTTTTCGGCCATCTTCGCGCTCTCGACGCTAAAGCGGCGCGCGCGATCGCGGTGATGCCTATTCCGAATGACGGGTTGGGCGAAGCCATCAACGACAGGCTGCGCCGCGCCGCCGCAGGGCGGGAATGACGGAGAAGACGCCGATGAATATCGTCCAGCCGTCAACGCCGCCGCAACTCCCGCCGGAATTGATCGCCAAATTTCGCGCGATCGTCGGCGACAAATATGCGGTGACCGATGCGGCCGACATCGCGCCCTATGTCACCGAAGAGCGCGATTTGTTTCATGGACGTTCGCCGCTGGTGTTGCGGCCGGGCTCGACCGCGGAAGTCTCCGCGATCTGCAAACTCGCGAGCGAACATCGAATCGCGCTGGTGCCGCAGGGCGGCAACACCGGGCTGGTCGGCGGGCAGACGCCGCACAACGGCGAGGTCGTGATCTCGATGCGGCGGATGGACAAAATCCGCGAGGTCGATACCGCCTCCAACACCATGACCTGCGAGGCCGGCGTGGTGCTGCAGGTCGCGCAAGCTCGCGCCAGCGATGTGGACCGGCTGTTTCCGCTGTCGCTCGGCGCGGAAGGAAGCTGCACCATCGGCGGCAATCTCTCCACTAATGCCGGCGGCACGGCCGCCTTGGCCTATGGCGTGGCGCGCGAGATGGCGCTGGGGCTGGAAGTGGTGCTGGCCGATGGGCGCACTCTCAATGCGCTGTCGAAATTGAAAAAAGACAATACCGGCTACGATTTGCGTAACCTCTTCATCGGCGCCGAGGGCACGCTCGGCATCATCACCGCGGCGACGCTAAAACTGTTTCCGAAGCCGCGCGCGATCGAGACCGCCTATGTCGGGCTGAAATCGCCGGCCGACGCGCTAAAACTGTTGTCGATTGCGCAAAACGAGGCCGCCAGCGGCCTGACCAGTTTTGAACTGCTCGCCGACATCGCCGTCGATTTCAGCATTCGTCACGGTATCGACATCCGCGATCCCCTGACCAGCAAGCATCCGTGGTACGTGCTGATGGAATTGTCGTCGTCGCGCGACGATGCCCGCGCGGCACTGGAAGCAATCCTCGCCAAGGGCATGGAAGACGGCGTCGTCGACGATGCCGTGATCGCGGCGAATTTGAGCCAGCGCGCCGCGTTCTGGAAATTGCGTGACGAAATGTCGGCGGCGCAGAAGCCGGAAGGCGGCTCGATCAAGCACGACATCTCGGTCCCGGTCGCAGCGGTTCCAGCCTTCATCGAAGAGGCCAATGCCGCCGTGGTAAAATTGATCCCGGGCTCGCGGCCGGTGCCGTTCGGCCATCTCGGCGACGGCAACATCCATTATAATGTCAGCCAGCCGATCGGCGGCAATCCTGAGGATTTCCTCAGCCGCTGGCACCACGTCAACGAGGTCGTGTTCGCGATCGTGCTGCGGATGGGCGGGTCGATCTCCGCCGAGCACGGCATCGGCGTGCTCAAGCGCGACGAACTCCCCGCGGTGAAGGACAAGGTTGCGATCGAGTTGATGCGATCCATCAAGGCGATGCTCGATCCGCTCGGTATCATGAATCCCGGCAAGGTGTTGTGACGACCTCACCGATAACACCGGCTGCCGTACTCGCTGTCGCGCCGATCGAGGACGCCGATATCGCCGACGTCGTCGCGCTCTGGCAGGCTTGCGGGCTGGCGCGGCCATGGAACGATCCCGTGGCCGATATCGCGCTGGCGCGCAGCGGACGGAATTCGACCGTGCTGATCGGCCGTGACGGCGAGACCATCGTCGCCACCGCCATGGTCGGTCACGACGGCCATCGCGGCTGGGTCTACTACGTTGCCGTCGACCCGTACCGTCGCAAAAAGGGTTTTGGGCAGGCGATCATGAACGCAGCCGAAGATTGGCTGCGCCAGGCCGGCATCGCCAAATTGCAATTGCTGGTCCGGCGCGAAAACGTGTCAGTAGGCGCGTTCTATCAATCGATCGGCTACGACGAGCAGCCGTTGATCGTCTTTTCCAGATGGCTCGACGGCCGCGACCCGACATCTTAAACCATCTTCGTTGGTAGAGAGTCATGACGATTTCCGACCGAGTCCGCGTCAAGGAGGTTCGCCTCCTCTCCGACGATTACTACACGCTGAAGAGCACGACGTTCGAGTGGCGCCGCGCCGACGGCGAATGGCAGACCATGCAGCGCGAGACCTATGACCGCGGCAACTCCGCCGCGATACTGCTTTACAATCTCAATAAGCGTAGCGTGGTGCTGGTGCGGCAATTTCGTTATCCGGCTTACGTCAACGGCTACGACGATCTCCTGATCGAGGCCGCTGCCGGCGTTCTGGACAATGAGCATCCCGAGGTGCGGATCCGCGCCGAGGCGGAGGAGGAAACCGGCTATCGGCTCGGCGAGATCGAGAAAATATTCGAAGCCTTTATGAGTCCCGGTTCGGTCACTGAACGACAGCATTTCTTTGTCGCCGAATACCAGCCGGATATGCGGATCGGCAGCGGCGGCGGCTTCGCGCACGAGGGTGAGGACATCGAGGTATTGGAACTGCCGATCGATTCTGCGCTGGCCATGGTCGCCGACGGCCGCATTCTCGACGCCAAGACAATCATCCTGCTGCAATACGCGGCGCTGAATATTTTTCGGTAGCCTGCTCCACAATGAACATTTGTGGTTATGGGTTCCCGCCTTCGCCCGGGACGACGATCCGGCTGAGTTGGTCGATCTAAAACAACGATCCCTGCCCGTCATCCTCGGATGCCGCCGGTGACGCCTTGCGCGGCCCTGCCTTCTTCGCGGCCTTCGGTTCTTCGGCTTCTCTTTCTTCCGCCGTGATCGGCAGGATCAATTGCGCGTCGTCATTGGCGACGCGATTGACCCGTGTCGAGATTTCGTGCCAGGCGAATTCGCCTTGCGCCGGTCCGGTCAACAGCGGCATCACGGCTTCCGCATCGTGGGCCCGGCAATCGAGCCAGCGCTCGAATGCATCGGGCGCGATCGTCACGGGCACGCGGTGATGCAGGATCTTGAGATCGGCGCTCGCCGGCGCGGTGACG
>JBJMTR010000141.1:0-3380 GCA_045811565.1 Bradyrhizobium sp. | reverse complement strand
GAAAGCCTGACCGAATGAATGCGATGCTCGCCAGCGATTTGCCCTTACCCCGGATCGGGCGCGGCAAGGTGCGTGATATCTACGCCGTCGGCGACGACCGCGTGCTGCTGTTGACCACCGACCGTATCAGCGCGTTCGACGTCGTGATGGCCGAGACCATCCCGATGAAGGGCGCGGTGCTAACCCAGATCAGCGCCTGGTGGTTCAGGCAGCTCGAAGGCGTGGTGCCGCATCACATGATCAGCGCCGATGCCGATGAGATCATCAATCAGGTGCCGGCGTTAAAGCCGCACCGCGCCGATATCGCCGGCCGCGCGATGCTGTGCCGGCGTACCACGGTCTTCCCTATCGAATGCGTGATCCGTGGCTATATCTCGGGCTCGGCCTGGAAGGAATACGCCACGCAGGGCACGCTGGCCGGCGAGAGACTGGCCCCGGGTCTGGTCGAAAGCGCAAAGCTCGAGCCTGCGATCTTCAGCCCGGCCACCAAAGCCGAGACCGGCCACGACGAGAATATCACGGTCGCGCACGTCCGCGAGATCGTCGGCAAGGATGTAGCGGATGCGCTCGAGCGCATGGCGCGTGCGGTCTATGCGCTCGGCGAAAAGATCAGCCGCGCGCGCGGCATCATCATCGCCGATACCAAGTTCGAATTCGGCAGGGATCGCGACGGACGCATCATCCTGATCGACGAGGTGATGACGCCGGACAGCTCGCGTTTCTGGGCGGTGGACGACTACAAGCCCGGCCAGCCGCAGCCGAGTTTTGATAAGCAGCCGCTGCGCGATCACCTCGACGCCGAACGCCGTGCCGGCCGCTGGAACGGCGACGCCCCGCCTCCTCCGCTGCCGCCGAGTGTGGTCGATGCCACCAGCAAGCGCTATCTCGAGGCCTATCGCCGGGTTACGGGTTCCGAGTTGAAGATCGATTGATCGACGGCGGGGAACGCGCCACATGAAGTGGCAGGATTCCAAGCTCGATCACTCTGGACAGCTGTTCGGTGATTACCGGTCTGCAGATCAGATGAGGTGAACCAAGTTCACCCGACTTGAGGACAAACCTTTTGTCCGCGCGCTCCGCCTCTTGCAGTCTCTCCTGAAAATGGGAGCGAACCTGCAACGGAGAAGAAGCGTATGCGGCAACTTACCTATGTCAGCGGCAGCACCGTCGAGTGGTGGGACGTGCCGGAGCCAAAGCTGTGCGATGATCGCGACGCGCTGGTACAGCCGCTCGCCGTGACGCGCTGCGATATCGATCTCATCATTGTCGGCGGCAAGTCCGGTCTACCTGGACCGTTCGCATTGGGACACGAGACCGCCGGCCGGGTGGTCGATGTCGGTGATTCCGTACGGAATTTTGCACCCGGCGATCTCGTCATCGTACCGTTCCAGATCAGTTGCGGCCATTGCGAGCGTTGCCTGCGCGGCCATACCAACGCCTGCAAATCGGTGCCTTTCCGCTCCTCCTATGGCCTGAAGCCGGTCTGCGGCGTGGAATATGGAGGTGCCCTCTCCGATTTGATCCGCGTCCCATTCGCCGACCACATGCTGGTCAGGCAGCCCAAGGGGCATGCCCTGTCGCAGACAGCGGGGCTCGCCGATGGTGCCACCGACGCCTTCAGCGCGATCGCCCGTTGTCTGCGCCAATGGCCTGGTGCCGAGGTCCTGGTGATAGGCGGCGAAGGGCAATCGATCAGCATGTTCGCGGTGCAGGCCGCACAAGCCTGTGGCGCGCGCCGCGTGGTCTATCTCGACGATAGTCCGCGGCGTCTGGCGAAGGCGAAGGCACTCGGCGCGGAAGTTCACGAAGCGCCAACGGGTCTGGCGATGGAGCCGCTCGGGCTGTTCCCTATTGTGGTCGACGCTGCATCAACCGACGGCAGCATCGTGCTGGCATTTCGATCCGTCGAGCCGAACGGAATCTGCCAGCGCATGTACGGCGATTTCACCGAAACCACGCCGGTGCCACTGCGGCACATGTACGGCGTTGGCATCACTCTGCGGATCGGCCGCGTCAACGCACGTGCCGAAATGCCGGATTGCGTTGGCCATGTCGTTGCCGGGCATTTTCACCCAGAGCACGTGATCACCCACCGGGTGCGCTTCGAGGACGCCCATGAGGCGATCGGCGATCCGACCATCCGAGTCGCCTTTGTTCGCGATGGAATCGAATGAGGCAAGGCGATAGGCTCGCCCTCAGAACAGCGTCTGCGCAAAGAAGCATGCAGATACGCGAAGGGAGGCGCCTGACATGAGGGAAGCCGATACTGTGCTTGTCGAACGCGATGGTCCGGTGACCATCGTTTCCATCAACCGGCCGCATTGCCGCAACGCCGTCGATGGCGCGACCGCGCGCAAACTGTACGATGCGTTCCGCGCGTTCGAGGCCGATGAAGCGGCCTCGGTTGCGGTATTCACTGGCACCGGCGGCTATTTCTGTGCCGGCGCCGACCTCAAGGCGGTGGCATCGGGCGATCCGAACAAGAAGCGCGAGCTCGGTGGCCATGGCTCGATCGCGCCGATGGGCCCGAGCCGCTTGCGCCTCTCAAAACCCGTCATCGCGGCGGTCGAAGGGTTTGCGGTGGCCGGCGGCATGGAACTGGCGCTATGGGCGGACATGCGCGTCGTCGCCGAGGACGCGACCTTCGGCATCTTCTGCCGCCGTTTCGGGGTGCCGCTGATCGATCTCGGCACCATCCGCCTGCCGCGGCTGATCGGCCATTCCCAGGCGATCGACCTGATCCTCACCGGGCGCGCGGTCGGCGGGCCCGAGGCGCTGCGCATGGGGCTGGCCAATCGTCTCGTGCCCAAAGGCGAAACCCGCGCCCACGCGATTGCGCTGGCGAAGGATATTGCGGCTTTTCCGCAAACATGCATGCGCGCCGATCGGCTGTCGGCGCTGCGGCAGTGGGACTTGGAGGAAGAAGAGGCGATCGCCAACGAGATGCGCGGCGGACTTGAGGTCATCGCCTCGGGCGAAACGCTGTCCGGCGCCACGCGATTTGCGTCCGGCGCCGGCCGTCATGGCACGTTCGGGGGAGATGCTGGAAGCGGCTGATCTTCGCGCCGTCTCCACACACTCCGACCCGCCTCTCCCGTTGTGGGAGAGGCCGGATTGCATGCAGCGGGGCGGAATGGAATCCGGGTGAGGGGTGGCGGCGTATCGAAGGACCGGCGCCCGCGGACAGACCTGAACCCCTCAACCGGATTTCAAGCCACGCTTGAATTCCGACCTCTCCCACAAGGGGAGAGGTGGATGTGAGCAAGCGGCGGCAGTCGTGAGGCTACACCCCCGCCATCATCACGTATTTGATCTCGACATATTCTTCCATGCCGTGATGCGAGCCCTCCCGGCCGAGGCCGCTCTCCTTGACGCCGCCG
>JBJMTR010000140.1:0-6465 GCA_045811565.1 Bradyrhizobium sp. | reverse complement strand
GCGACTATTTTGACATGGCTGATGCATGGCCCGGCGCCCTTTATGCACCGGGTGATGCAGGTCTTCATGAACATCGACAGCATGATCGGCAAAGATTTCGAATCCGGTCTCGACAATCTGAAAAAGCTTACCGAGAAATAAGTCACTACCGGAAGCATCCCAAGGAGCAAGCCATGCAAGTCAATCCCTATCTGTTCTACAACGGCAATTGCGAAGCGGCGCTGAAATACTATCAGAAGGTGCTCGGCGCGCAGATCGACGCGATGCTGACGCATGAAGGCGCGCCGGAAGAGATGCCGGTTCCGCCGGACTGGAAGAAGAAGATCATGCACGCCAAGATCACGATCGATGGCGAGGTGATCATGGCCTCCGACGCGCCTCCCGGCCATTTCCAGCAGCCGCAGGGTTTTTCGGTCTCGCTGACGGTCGAGGACCCCGCAGACGGCGAACGCAAGTTCAATGCCTTGGCCGAGGGCGGTAAGGTGAATATGCCGTTCAGCAAGACTTTCTGGGCCAAGGGGTTTGGCATGTGCGTCGACCAGTTCGGCATTCCCTGGATGGTCAACTGCCCGGCGGAAGGAATGTAACCTAAAGCATGATCCGGAAAAGTGGGCACCGGTTTCCCTCGCGACAAACCCAGCGTTTGCGCGGAGATCATGCCCAAGTAAAAGAAGGATAGAGCGCGATGACGATTCAAAGAAAAGTCATCACGCTCTATCGACACCTTGGGTAGATCGCCGCGAGGTCGCGCCCGCGCAACAGCAACAGCCGTGACGTCAATCCGCCGTGACGGCTGATCCAGCCTCGCACCGCGGCCGGATACGCCGCCAGCACCACTTGCGATGCCTCCGGCTCGGCATACAGCCGGCCGCTCCGGTCGATCGACCGCGCCGCGTGGAACCCGAGCACGGCACGGCGGGTCACGCAGATGCGATCGCTGGGCACCGTGCTCAGTACCAGCGTGCAGGCTGACAGGCATGGCCCGTCGATCACCACGCGCTCGCCCGACGTGCGCACGCGCTCGAACAGTTCGAGAAACGGCCCGACCGCTCCGCCCGGGCTTGCGAGGATGCGCACTTCGGCCTGCGCCGCTGCGATCGGCGCAAGCAGCGCCGCCAGGACCAAACTTGCCTTTACGACCGCCATTCGCATCAGCGGCTCCTTGGCGTCCATGACCCGTCATTAACGGCGGCGTGTGCGGCAATATTTTGTCAGTCGCTCGCGCCTGAGACGCCGGCCTCGCCGAATGTCGCCATCCCAATGTGACAAGCCAGCGCCGCGCGCAACAGCAGGATGGCAACGCCTGCGCCGGAAGCCTCGCCAAGCCGCATGCTGAGATCGAGCAATGGCTCGAGGCCGAGTTCGCGCAACAGGTCGCGGTGAGCGGATTCGGCGGAGACATGTCCGGCGTGGCAATGATCCAGGATGCCCGCCTCAAGCCGTGCCAAGGGAACGATGGCGGCGGTTGCCACGAACCCGTCGAGCAGCACGGGGACCCGGTAGTATCGCGCAGCGAGGACCGCGCCGGCAATCGCGGCGAGCTCGCGGCCGCCGAGCGCCGCCGCCACCGCGATCGGATCGCCGAGAACGGCGCGATGAAAGTCGAGCGCGGCATCGATCGCCATCCGCTTGCGCGCGAGCCCGGCGTCGTCGACGCCGGTGCCGCGGCCGGCCCAGCGCGCGGCATCCCCGCCGAGCAGCGCCGCACACAGCGCTGCCGCGGCGGTCGTATTCGCAATTCCCATTTCCCCGACCGCCAGCAGATCGCAATGCTCCGGCACGGCTCGATAGCCGATGTCGACGGCGGCGAGAAACTCCTCGGCCTCCATCGCCGGCGCCACGGTGAAATCGCGCGTCGGCCGCTCGAGTTCGATCGGCACCACGCGCAGTTCGGCGGCGGCAAGTTTGGCAATCTGGTTGATGGCGGCGCCTCCGGCGGCGAAATTCGCCACCATCTGTTCGGTGACCGCTTGCGGGTAGGCGGAGACGCCGCGCGCCGCGACGCCATGATTGCCGGCAAAGACTGCAATAGAGACCCGCTCGAGCCGCGGCGATTCGCGGCCCTGCCAGCGCGCGAGCCATATCGCCAGCGCTTCAAGGCGGCCGAGACTTCCGGGTGGCTTTGTGAGGTTTTGCTGCCGAAGCGCGGCGGCGTCTGCGAATCGCTTGTGGCCTTTGGGCAAGTCGCGACAGAAGGCGCGGATGTCGTCTAGACTGTCGAACTGCATGCGATTCCTTGGCATGATCCGGACCCGACGGCCCGCGTTAGCGCAAAGTGAAAACCGGTTTTCCTCGCGACAAACGTAAAGTTTGCGCGGAGATCATGCTCAAACACGTCGAGCGACTGCAGGCTAAAACGATTCTCAAGGCTTCACCATGAATGAATGGCTCGACGATCTCAAAACCGCGACATCCTTCCTGACGCGGCTGCCGATGCCGCACCCGGAAGGTGCGATGCCGAAAAATTTCGTTCGCGCGCACCGGATGTTTCCGATTGTCGGCGCGATGATCGGCGCAGCGGTCGGCCTTCTGTATCTCGGTTTCCGCTTGCTCGGGATGCCCGACCTCGCGGCGGCAGCGCTTGCCTTGGGCGCCAGCGCAGTCCTCACCGGTGCGCTGCACGAGGACGGGTTGGCCGACGTCGCCGATGGTTTTGGCGGCGGCCGCGATGGCGCGGCAAAACTGGAGATCATGCGCGACAGCCGGCTCGGTACCTATGGCGCGCTGATCCTGCTGGTGAGTTTTGTCGCAAAGCTTTCCGCGCTCGCCGCGCTTCCGGGTAGCCATGTCGTGCAAGGCCTGATTGCCGCGCATGCGCTGGCGCGCGGCGTTTTGCCGGTGATGTCGATGAGCCTGCCCTATGCGCGCAAGGACGGGCTGGCCGCCAATGCCGGCCGGCCGGACGGCGCGACGGCCGTGATTGCGCTCGTGCTTGCGTTCGCCGTCGCGTTGCTGTCGTTGTCCTGGACCATCGCGTCGTGCGCCGCTCTCGTGGCGGCGCTCAGCGCGACGGGTATGGCGTGGCTCGCGCAGCGGCAGATCGGCGGCCAGACCGGGGACGTCCTGGGCGGTGCCGAGCAGGTTGCCGAGACCGCAATCCTCCTGCTGCTCGCCGCGCGGCTGGGCTAGTCTTGCAAGATGAGCACCGAAACAAGGCTGTGGCTGATCCGGCACGCGCCGGTCGATGGGCCGCGCGGGGTCATCCATGGCCCGGACGCGCCGGCCGACCTCAGCGATGCCGCAGCCTTTGGCGCGCTCAAGGCGAGATTGCCGCAAAATGCGTTTGCCGTTTGCAGCCCGGCGCGCCGGACCCGGGAGACCGCTGCTGCACTTGAACTTGACGCGGCGGAAAACGCCGCCTTTCGCGAGCAGGATTTCGGAGCGTGGACCGGGCGGCGTCACGACGAGCTCGTGGCCGAGCTTGGCGCCGCCTATCAGGCGTTCTGGCGATCGCCGGCGAGCAACCGGCCGCCCGGCGGGGAAAGCTTCGTCGATCAGATCGATCGCGCACAGGCAGGGCTTGCCTCGCTACCGGCGGGCGATGCCGTGCTGGTCGTGCATTCCGGCACGATCCGCGCCGTGCTTGCGATCGCGCTCGATCTCGCGCCCGACAGTGCGTTGCGGTTTGTGCTCGAGCCGCTGTCGCTGACCCGGATCGACCGTCTCGTCAATGGTTGGCGGGTCGTCGCGGTCAATGCGCGCTGGTGGAGTTCCTGAACCGTTATCCGTTCCGCCGCTGGCCGCGCAGGGTCGGCAAGCCGATGCCGGCGGCGTCGAAGCCGCCATCGACCGCAAGGATCTGTCCGGTGATATAGCTGGAGCGATCGCAGCACAGGAAGAAGATGGCTTCCGCCAACTCCTCCTCGAGGCCGTAGCGATTGAGCGGGATGGCGTCGTGATAGTCGGCGCGGATCGCCGGTGTGTGGACCGCCTTCGCCATCGCGGTCTCGACCGGGCCGGGCGCCACGCCGTTGACGCGGATGCCGAGCGAGGCCAGCTCGACCGCGAGCTGTTTGGTGAGATGCGCCAGGCCCGCCTTGCTGGTGCCGTAGGCCGAGCGCAGTGTCGAAGCACGCACCGCCGAGATCGAGGTGATGTTGACGATCGCGCCGCCGCCATGCTCGCGCATCAAAGGCACCGCGGCCTTGCTGCAGAGGAAGGGACCTGTGAGATTGACCTCCAGCACCCGGCACCAGTCCTTATCGGATGTCTCCAGCAACGGCGCGAACACTGCGATGCCGGCATTGTTGACGAGTGCGTCGAGCCGGCCAAAGCGCCGGCTCACCGCGTCCATCGCCGCAGTCACGCCATCGGCGTCGGAAACGTCGCAATGCAGCGCCAGCGTGTCATCGGGATTGGCCAGCCCCGCTACCGCGCCGTGCAGCAATTCCCCGTCGATATCGAGCAGCGCCATGCGCCAGCCCTCGGCGAGAAACCGTTTTGCCGTCGCCAGCCCGATGCCGCGCGCGGCGCCGGTTACGAGTGCGACTTTTTGCGGGGAAGGGGGCATGGGCGTTCCATCGTTCATTATCTGGGATACCGATCCGTGTTGCGTCGCTCTAGCACGAAAGTAAAGCGTCTGCTTTCTTGCCCAACAGCATCAGCCGGGTGAAAGGTGTTTCCATGAACGTCAGCGATCCCAGGGACACGCCGCTCGAGCAATGGCGGCTGGGCGTCGAAACCCGCATGGTGGTTTCGGCCAAAAGCGGCGCGGCTCAACTCTGCATTTTCGAGCAATGGATCGCGCCCGGCGCCGGCGCGCCGACCCATTCGCATCCGGTCGAGGAGGTGCTGACCGTGCGAGAAGGCGAAGCTGAAATGTGGATCGACGAGCAGCGCGCAATTGTGACGGCCGGTCAGTCGCTGATCGTGCCGGCCGGCCGCCAGCACGGGTTTCGCAATTGCGGCACCGCGACGCTGCACATCCATGCCGTGCTGGCGTCGCCGGTTTTTGAGGCTACGATGGCGGAGACTACGGAGACGACGCGGCGGTGGGGATAGGTCGGGAAGAAGTAGTGCTCCATCGCGTCGTCATTCCGGGCTCATCGCTTCGCAACGCCCCGGAATGACGGTGGGGAGCAGTTAGAAGTAAGAGGTCTTCATGTCGCTTACCCTGCATTATCATCCGCTGGCGTCGTTCTGCTGGAAGGCGCTGATCGCGCTCTATGAGAATGATATCCCGTTCAAGCCGAACCTGGTCGATCTCGGCAATCCGGCCGAGCGTGCGGCGCTGCTAAAACTGTGGCCGATCGGAAAATTCCCGGTGCTGCGCGACGATGCCCGCGATCGGACTGTCCCGGAATCGAGCATCATCATTGAATATCTCGATCGGCACTATCCCGGCCGTACCAGGTTTATCGCTGCGGATCCGGACCTTGCCTGGCAGGCGCGGCTGCGCGACCGTTTCTATGATCTCTATGTTCATCTGCCGATGCAGAGGATCATGCTGGACCGGCTTCGTCCCGAAGGAAAGAAAGATCCGCATGGTGTCGAGGAGGCGAGGGCGCAGCTCAAGACCTCGTACGACATGATCGAGCAGCAGATGTCAGCTGGCACCTGGGCCATGGGCGAAGATTTCGGTCTTGCAGATTGCGCGGCGGCGCCGTCTTTGTTTTACGGCAGCATGGTGGTGCCGTTTGCTGGCGGCCACAGCAATCTTGCGGCTTATTTCGAGCGCCTGAAAACGCGACAGTCATTCGCACGCGTGATGAAAGAGGCCGAGCCCTATTTCAACATGGTGCCGAAGGAGAGTTGAATGGCTTCCACCAGCAATGCGGACGTCATCCGCGGCCTCTTTGCCGCCTACCTCTCGAACGATCGCAACACCGTCGAGGATTGCTTCACCGACGATTTCCGCTTCACCAGCCCCTACGACGACGAGATCGACAAGACGACATATTTCGAGCGGTGCTGGAAGAGTAGCGACTGGATCGAACGGCAGACGCTCGAAAGAATCTTCGCCGAAGGCGACGAAGCGTTCGTGACCTACCGTTGCGTGGCTAAGGGTGGAAGGAGCTTTCGGAACACGGAGTTTTTTACCTTCGCAGGCAACAAGATCAAGCGCATCGATGTCTATTTCGGCGCGACCTACGAGAATGGCAGCTTCGTCCCGCAGCAGGAATAGCCATTGTTTCCCCGGGTCCGTTGGCGAGCTTTGCACGGCGGTTCTGCAGGCGCACCTGGCCAGATAGCCGGTTGCGCTGCGCTCCGGGGCGGCGGCAATTACCTCCAGAATAATTTCACCCGAGGTGTCGGTACCGCATAACCCTCTTCGTCTTATTCACGAGTGCCGCTTCCAATCGGCCCGAAGCAATTGACATCAAAACGGAGCGTGACGATGCGATTCATGGTGATTGTGAAGGCGAGCAAGGATTCCGAAGCCGGCGTGATGCCCAGCACGGAACTGTTGACCGCCATGGGCAAGTTCAACGAGGAAATGGCCAAGGCCGGGATCATGGAGGCCGG
>JBJMTR010000139.1:0-6335 GCA_045811565.1 Bradyrhizobium sp. | reverse complement strand
CTGGTCATCCTCGCCGGCGGATTGTACATCGGCCAGGGCATGCTCGACCTGCTCCGGGGACGGATTCTCGGACGGATCGGCACCTCGCTTGATGAAGCGATCAACGCCCGCGTCTTCGAGACCGTCGTGCGCCTGCCGCTCCTGGTCGGTGGACGCAATGAGGGCCTGCAGCCGCTGCGCGATCTCGACAACGTGCGGTCGTTCCTCGGCAGCATGGGACCGGGCGCGTTCTTCGATCTGCCGTGGCTGCCATTCTATATGGCCATCTGCTTCGCGTTCCATTGGCTGCTCGGTGTCACCGCGCTGGCCGGCGCCGTCATTCTCGTTACGCTCACCCTGATTACCGAATTCATGTCGCGCGCGCCGGCCCGCGAGGCCATGAGCCTTGCAGCGCGGCGCAACGATCTGGCGGCCGCCAGCCGGCGCAACGCCGAAGTGCTGGTCGCGATGGGGATGTCGGGGCGGTTGGGCAAGCGCTGGAGCGAGGCCAACGAAAACTATCTGGCGGGCAATCAGTATGCCAGCGACGTGACCGGAGGTCTCGGTGCGGTCGCAAAAGTCCTGCGGATGATGCTGCAATCCGCGGTGCTGGCGGTGGGCGCCTATCTGGTGATCCACCAGGAAGCCACTGCCGGCATCATCATCGCCGGTTCGATCCTGAGTGCGCGGGCGCTGGCGCCGGTCGATCTGGCAATCGCGCACTGGAAAGGTTTTGTCGCCGCGCGGCAGAGCTGGTCCCGCCTCAACCGGCTCCTGCAGCAGATACCGGCGGCGAACAACCAGACTCTGCTGCAGGCGCCATCGAAGCGGCTCTCGATCGAGGGCGTCACCATCGTGCCACCAGGCGACCAGCGGGTGATCGTGCAGGACGTCACCTTCGCCATCGAGGCCGGCAGCGGCGTCGGCGTTATCGGACCCAGCGGCTCCGGCAAGTCGTCACTGGTACGCGCGCTGGTCGGCGTCTGGATGCCCGCGCGCGGCAAGGTGCGGCTTGATGGCGCGGCGCTCGATCAATGGTCGTCGGATGTGCTCGGTCGTTATGTCGGCTATCTGCCGCAGGACGTTGAACTGTTCGGCGGCACGGTCGCGCAGAACATCTGTCGCTTCGATCCCGACGTCAAATCCGAAGCCGTCATCGCCGCCGCCAAGGAGGCCGGTGTCCACGAGATGATCATCAAGATGCGCGAGGGCTACGACACCCAGGTCGGCGAGCAGGGCACGGCGCTCTCGGCCGGGCAGGCGCAGCGGGTGGCGCTGGCGCGGGCGCTTTACGGCAATCCGTTCCTGATCGTGCTGGATGAGCCGAACTCCAATCTCGATAGCGAAGGCGACGAGGCGCTGACCCGAGCGGTGCGTGGGGCACGCGAACGCGGCGCCATCGTGGTGGTGGTCGCGCATCGGCCGATCGGAATCGAGGCGGTCGATCAACTGCTGGTACTGAAAGACGGCCGCGTGCAGGCATTCGGTCCGAAGGAAACCGTGCTCGGACAGGTGCTGCAGCGGGTCACGCCGCCAACCCCGATCAAGATTGTTGCCGATGCCGGAGTTGCCAAATCATGAGCAAGCCGTTGGGTAACGCGCGCCGCTCGATCCGGCTGCATCTGATCACTGGCCTTGTCGTCGTTCTCGTTCTTGCAGGCGGGTTCGGCGGCTGGGCGTCGACCGTGCAGATCTCAGGCGCGTTGATCGCACCGGGATCGGTGGTCGTCGATTCCAACGTGAAGAAGGTGCAGCATCCGACCGGCGGCGTGGTCGGCGAAGTGCGCGTGCGCGACGGCGACGTCGTCAAGGCCGGTGACATCGTGGTGCGCCTCGACGAGACTGTGGTCAAGGCGAGCCTTGCGATCGTGGTCAAGACACTCAACGGATTGTGGGCGCGCGCGGCGCGGCTCGAGGCCGAGCAGCGGGGCGCCGACCAGCTCGTGTTCCCGCCGGCGTTGCGCGATCGCGCCAACGATCCCGATGTCCGCGATGTCATCGCGAGCGAGAGCAAATTATTCGAGGTGCGCGTCAACGGCCGAACCGGACAGAAGTCGCAATTGCGCGAGCGCATCACGCAGCTGAACGAGGAGATCACCGGCCTCCAGGCGCAGGAAGCCGCCAAGGACAAGGAAATTGCGCTGGTGGAAAAGGAGCTGGTCGGAGTCCGCCAGCTTTATGACCAGCATCTGGTGCAGCTGACGCGGCTGACGACGCTCGAGCGCGATGCGGCGCGGCTCGCCGGCGAGCGGGCGCAATACATCGCCTCCCGTGCCCAGGCCAAGGGCAAGATCACCGAAACCGAATTGCAGATCATTCAGATCGACAAGGACGTGGTCAGCGAGGTCTCCAAGGACCTCCGCGAAACCAACGACAAGATCGGCGAGTTCGTCGAGCGCAAGGTCACCGCCGAAGATCAACTGCGCCGCATCGACATTCGCGCGCCGCAGGACGGCGTGGTGCTGCAGTCGACCGTTCATACCGTCGGCGGCGTGATCACCGCGGGCGACGCCATCATGATGATCGTTCCGCGGGCTGATGACCTCTCGGTCGAGGCCAAGGTCAATCCGCAGGACATCGATAAGCTGCAGGTCGGTCAGAGGACCCTGTTGCGGCTCTCGGCCTTCAATCAGCGCACCACGCCGGAATTGAATGGCGTCGTCACCCGCGTTTCCGCCGATGTCACCACCGACCAGCGCACCGGGCAAACTTACTACACGATCCGCGTCTCGATGCCGCCGGACGAGGTCGCGCGACTCGGCGACGTCAAGATTATCCCGGGCATGCCGGTCGAAGCTTTCGTGCAGACCGGCGACCGCACCATGATGTCCTATCTGATGAAGCCCTTGAGCGATCAGCTGATGCGCTCGTTTAAAGAAAAATAATTCTCTCTCTCCGTCGTCCCCGCGAAGGCGGGGAGCCGTAACCACAATTGTTGGTTACTGCGCAGAGCTGTGGCTCCAGCATCTCTCAACAGGGCTATTGGTGGTTACGGATCCCGGATCGTGCTTCGCTTGTCCGGGACGACACCATTCACAACATCCTCACCGGAAAAGTTCTGCAGCAGTAATTGCAGCGCCGCTTTCGCGAACGCCTGCATGTTGGCCTGGCGGTCCGCGCTGCCGGTTTCCACTGTGATCACCGAACACGCCGGACCTGCCACCGCCATGCAGCTATGGCCGGCGGCATCGCCGTAGCGGTTGCCGGTCGGACCGGTCGCGCCGGTCTCCGAAATGCCCCAGTCGGTTGCGAAGCGCTGGCGGATCTGGCTCGCGAGCAACTTTGCATAGGGCTCGGATGCCGAACGGATGCCCTTCATCGCCTCGTCTGGAATATCCATCAGGATCCGCCGGGCATCGCGGGTGTAGATCACGCCACCGCCGAGGAAATAGACCGATGCGCCGGGCACGGCGAGCAATGCGGCCGAGATCAGTCCGCCGGTCGAGGACTCCGCGACCGCGATCGTTTGCTTCCGCTCAGTCAGTCTGGCGGCGACCTTTTCGGCGATCGCAACGAGCTCTTTCATAAGCTGCCTTTCTTGTTGTCTTGTCTTTAGCTGGTGTCCAAGTCATGACAAATCTTCCCGGCGCCATGTCCTCCTAGCACAGCTATCGGCATCTGCCGAGTTGCGGGCAATCGACGAGCCTGCTTGAATACGACTCAAGGAACCAGGCGGCGCGGCCCGCGGCTTGCCGCAGGCACGCGCCACCAAGAGGAAACACCATGACGTCGCCGATCGCGGGTGGCGTGGATTGCGATCTGCATCCCGCCGTTCCTCATCTCACCAGCCTCTTGCCCTATATGAGCGATTACTGGCGCGATCAGGTGACGACGCGCGGCATGACCGATCTGATTTCGCAATCCTATCCGGTCAATTCGCCGATCTCGGCGCGGCCGGATTGGCGGCCGGCGCGGGGCAAGCCGGGCTCGAGCCTTGAGGATATGAAGCGGCAGGTGCTCGATCCGTTCGGCGTCGCCTATGGCATCTGCAATCCGCTGTACGGCGTGCAGATGGTTTTCAGCGAGGACATGGCTGTTACCTTCTGCCGCGCGCTGAACGACTGGCTCGTCAAGGAATGGCTCGACAAGGACGAACGCTTGCGCGGATCGATCGTGATCCCTGTGCAAAGCGTCGAGAAGTCGGTCGCAGAGATCGAGCGCTGCGCTCGGGATAAGCGCTTCGTGCAAGTGCTGATGCTTGTGATGGGCGATATGCCGTTGGGAAAGCGCGCCTATTGGCCGATCTACGCCGCAGCTGAGCGATTGGGCCTGCCGATCGGCATTCATGCCGGCAGCGCCTACCACAATCCGCCGACCTCGGTCGGTTGGGGTTCCTATCACATCGAGGATTACGTTGCGCAGGCGCAGGCCTTCCAGACGCAATTAACCAGCCTGATCGTCGAAGGCGTGTTCGCGCGGCATCCGGGATTGAAAATGGTGATGCTGGAATCCGGCTTCACCTGGCTGCCGGCCTACCTGTGGCGGCTGCATAAATTCTGGCGCGGCGTGCGCATGGAAACGCCGTGGGTTGACCGCGCGCCGCTCGATATTGTGCGAAGCAACATCCGCTTCTCGCTGCAGCCGATCGATGCGCCGCCGGAACCTGAGACGTTGAATCGGCTGTTCGACCATATGCAGTCGGACGAATTGCTCCTATTCTCGACCGACTATCCGCACTGGCAATTCGACGGCGATGAGGTGTTGCCGGCGGGGGTTTCGCCCGATCTTGTGCGCAAGATCATGATCGATAACCCGCACGCGACCTACGGCCGCCTGAAAGAGCCTGCGCCGGCATGATCCCGACCCGAAGGGCCGCGTTCGCGCAAAGTGGAATCCGGTTTTCGGAAAAAGATCATGCCTAAGAAAACATGAGGAGACGACGCCATGAATGTGCAGTTCCGCGACCGCCCGGAAACAGCTTCATCCGTCAGCGTCAAAACCGCGATTGCCGATTGCGATATCCACCCGGCACGCGCGACCAAGGACGAGCTCTATCCATATCTGGCAAAGCGCTGGCACGCGCATCTCGAAACCTACGGCGTCCATGCCTATCAGGGCATGATGGAAGGGCCGCCCTATCCGAAGGCGCAGCCGAATGCCTCGCGTCGCGACTCCTATCCGCCGGAAGGCGGCCCGCAGGGCTCGTCGCTGTCGTTCATGCAGCAGCAGCATCTCGATCCCAACAACGTCGCACTGGGCGTGCTCAATCCGCTCAACACCGGGCAAGGCATCCGCAATCAGGATCTCGCCGCGGCGATCTGTTCCGCGATCAACGACTGGCAGATCGAGAAATGGACAGCCAGGGATTCGCGACTGAAGGCTTCTATCGTGGTCGCGAACGAGGACGGCCCGGCCGCCGCCGCCGAAATCCGCAAGCGCGCCGGCGACAAGAATTTCGTGCAGGTGCTGCTGCTCAGTCGCAATGTCGAGCCGCTCGGCCAGCGGCGTTACTGGCCGATCTATCAGGCGGCGGAAGCGGCCGGGCTTCCGGTCGGCGTGCACGCGTTCGGTTTCGGCGGCAACCCGATCACCGCGTCGGGCTGGCCGAGTTTCTATATCGAGGAGATGGTCGGGCATTCGCAGTGCCAACAGACCGCGCTGGCGAGCCTCGTGCTGGAAGGCGTGTTCGAGCGCTACCCGAAACTGAAGATGATCATGATCGAGGCCGGATTCGGCTGGGTGCCGTCGCTGTCGTGGCGGCTGGACAAGAGCTTTGAGCGGCTGCGGAGCGAGGTGCCGTATCTCAAGCGCAAGCCGTCGGAATACATCGGCGACCACATCTGGTGGACCACGCAGCCGATGGAAGATCCTGAAAACCGCGAGCATCTGTTCCAGCTGATCGAATGGATCGGCTGGGACAAATTGCTGTTCGCGACAGATTATCCGCACTGGGATTATGACGACCCGTCGCGCGTGCTGCCGGCCGGTGTCAGCGATGCCAACAAGCAGGCGTTCTATCTCGACAACGCGCGGAAGCTCTACGGAATCTCGTGATGGCACGCCACGTGGTCGCTCCGGTGGATGAACTGCCGCCGGGAACGCGCAAGTTCCTGAACATCGACGGCCGGCCGATTGCGGTCTTCAACATCAAGGGCGAGTTCTTCGGCTTGTTGAACCGCTGCCCGCATCAGGGCGCGGCGCTCTGCGAGGGACCGCTGATCGGCCTCGCGCGATCCTCCGACCCCGGCGAAATCGAGTACACGAGGTTAGGCGAAATCATCCGCTGCCCCTGGCACGGCTGGGAATTCGACATCCGCACCGGGCAATCCTATTGCGATCCAAAACGATTTCGGGCGCGGGCCTATCCGGTCAATGTGGAGCCGGGAACCAGCGTGGTGAAGGGGCCGTATGTGGCG
>JBJMTR010000138.1:0-26807 GCA_045811565.1 Bradyrhizobium sp. | reverse complement strand
GAGCGGCTCGTCGAATCCGGTCATCTCGACCGCCGTACGTCCGATTCCGATCGGCGCGTGCAGGTCATCCGACTGACCAAAATCGGCCGCGCCGAGTTTCGCAAGATGGCCACGGAGCACGAGACCTGGATTGCCGATATATTTTCAGACCTGACGCCCAAGGATGTCCGCGAATTGATGCGGCTGCTGGCCAAGACCAAGGGGTCGGCACAGAAATCCGCAAGCCGGCGGGCGACACAGGCCGGTGGCTGATATCGATTACGAGCTCGAGTACAACAACCGGGCGCGGGTGCCCGAAAACCCTTTGCTGATGGCCGGCTGGGCAAAGGACGCAGCGGCCTATCGTAAACAGCACGTTCCGCGCACTTTCCCCTACGGCCCCGGCGGCCGCAACACGGTCGATCTGTTTCCGGGCGATGGCAACGGGCCGATCGTCGTCTTCATCCATGGCGGCTATTGGCAGGCGCTCGACGGCTCTTTCTTCAGCCATTGCGCGCGAGGGCTGAATGCCCACGGTATCGGCGTCGCTGTTCCAACTTACGATCTTTGTCCTGCTGTGGGCATCGACGACATTATTGGCCAGATTCGGCTGGCGTCGCGCGAGCTGATGCGCCTCGATGCGCCGCTCGTAATGAGCGGCCATTCCGCGGGAGGGCATCTCGCCGCCTGCATGCTCGCTACCGACTGGCCGGCATTCGATGGTTCGCTGCCGAAAAATCCCATCGTGGCGGTTTATGCGATCTCAGGCCTGTTCGAGCTTGAACCGCTGGTCGAAACGTCGATCAACAAGGCGCTGGGTCTTGATCACGGCGCCGCCAGGGCTGCGAGCCCGCTGTTCTGGGCGCCTCCTATGCACGGAAGCCTGGACGCGGTGGTAGGCGGTAACGAAAGCGCGGAATATTTTCGGCAGAGCCGGACCATTGTCGATGTCTGGGGGAGGGCGGGAGTGGCAACGCGGTTCGGCATCGTGCCCGATGCCAACCATTTTACCGCCATCGCGCCTTTGGCCGATCCGAACTCGCCGATGGTGCTGCGCCTGAAGGAACTGGCAGGGCGCTAGAGCTGTTGAATTCAAAAGGCGCCGGACTCCAGTATCGGAGCTATTGCGCGAAATTATTTTAAGTCTAAAATGTTTAGGAATAAGGCGGCACCGTGGTCGCGGGATCGATTTCAAGCCTTTCATCCCTGAAGCAAAGGGGGCGATGGAAATGTCAGGTGGAATTCCCAATCTCGGCCCGTCGGGTCACGTTGACGATTTTTCTCGGCGAAATCTTCCTCCGGTCGAGCAATGGCCGGAATTGCTTCTCGACCGGCCGGAGTTTCAATATCCCGAATATCTCAATGCCGGGGTCGAGCTGACCGACCGTCTCGTCGAAAAGGGGTATGGCGATCGTATCGCGCTCATAGGGAACGGTCGTCAGCGCACTTACAAGGAGCTGGCGGATTGGTCGAACCGCCTTGCACATGCATTGGTTGAGAATTACGGCGTGAAGCCCGGCAACCGGGTCCTGATACGTTCAGGCAACAACCCGGCTCTGGTCGCTGCATGGCTTGGGGCAACGAAAGCGGGCGCCGTGGTCGTCAACACCATGCCGATGCTTCGCTCCGGCGAATTGACCAAGATTGTCGACAAGGCGGAGATTGCCCTGGCGCTAACTGACAGTCGCATCGCGGACGAACTGGTTGCGTGTGCGAAGACCAGCCGGTTTCTCAAGCAGGTGGTGAATTTCGACGGAACGTCAAACCATGATGCCGAGCTCGACCGGGTGGCGCTGAACAAGCCGGTTCGGTTCGACGCGATCAACACCGGCCGCGATGATATCGCCTTGCTGGGCTTTACCTCGGGCACCACGGGAGAACCCAAGGCGACGATGCATTTTCATCGCGACCTCATGATCATCGCGGATGGTTACGCGAGGGAAGTGCTCAACATCACTCCGGATGATGTTTTTGTCGGCTCGCCGCCGCTTGCCTTTACCTTTGGGCTCGGTGGTCTCGCGATCTTCCCGTTGCGGTTCGGCGCTACCGCGACGCTGCTGGAAAACGCGGCACCCAGCGAGATGGTCAAGATCATCGAAACCTACAAGGCCACGATTTGCTTTACTTCACCGACGGCGTATCGGGCGATGCTGAGCGCCATGGACAACGGCGCGGATCTGTCGTCGCTGCGCGTTGCGATTTCGGCCGGGGAGACGTTGCCGGCGCCGGTTTTCGAAAGCTGGACCCGCAAAACCGGCAAGCCGATCCTTGACGGCATCGGTAGTACGGAACTGTTGCATATTTTCATCACCAACCGAGTAGGCGACGCTGTCGCTGGAATAACAGGGCTCCCGGTTTCCGGGTATGAGGCGAAGATCGTTGATCATGATATGAACGAGTTGCCGCCGGGCACCGTTGGCAAGCTTGCGGTCCGCGGACCAACCGGCTGCCGCTATCTCGCCGATAGCAGGCAGACGAACTATGTTCGCAACGGCTGGAATCTGACCGGAGATACCTTCTTCCGCGATGAAAAGGGCCGCTTTTCCTTTGTGGCGCGAGCCGACGACATGATCGTCTCCGCCGGCTACAACATCGCGGGTCCCGATGTCGAGGCGGCGCTGCTGACGCATCCGGCCGTCGCAGAGTGCGGCGTGGTTGGTGCCCCCGACGAGGCGCGCGGCATGATCGTCAAGGCCTATGTCGTTGTCGCGTCCGGCATCAACGCCGATGCGGGGCTGGCGACGGAATTGCAAGAGCACGTCAAGCGCGAGATCGCGCCGTATAAATATCCGCGCGCGATCGAATTCGTTGCACAACTGCCGAAGACGGAAACCGGCAAATTGAAACGGTTTGCGTTGCGGCAAATGGCGCAGGCGGGCGCCGCGTCGGCGGGCATGGCCGCTGAATGAATTAATGGAGGATTGTTCGTGAGCACGCCAAAAGGCCCCACGCTCGCTGTGCTGCCGGTCGCCAAGAACGAAACCGCAGCGGGCGCGCAAATTCTGCAGCCCAGCGGCTGGCCGGCGCCGAAGGGCTATGCCAACGGCATCGCAGCGGACGGCCGTCTCGTCGTGACCGGCGGCGTGATCGGTTGGGATACCGAGGGCCGGTTGGCAGCCGGCTTTGTCGCACAAGTCCGCCAGGTTCTGCGCAACATCTCGGCCATCCTTGCCGAAGGTGGCGCCCGGCCCGAACATCTCGTTCGGCTCACCTGGTATGTCGTCGATATGGATGAATACCTGGCGAACCTGAAGGAACTCGGTCAAATCTATCGCGAGATCTTTGGCGCGCATTATCCCGCGATGGCGCTGGTCCAAGTCGTGCGTCTCGTTGAAGTCGCGGCGCGGGTTGAGATTGAAGCAACCGCGGTGGTGCCGCGTTGACAGGATCCGCCGTGCGTATCTCGCGAGCTGAAATTCGATCCGGATTGAGCGGAACGCGCCGCGTCTACTCGATGACAATGCGCGGTGGAGGCCGGTGCGCCGCGCCGGTTGCGACGGCTGTCCAGATTTCGCGTGCGATGTCGATGTAGTGCCTCGCGTGCACGCCGTCGGGTTCGCTCGCAACGATCGGGCGGCCGTCGTCGGAAGTTTCGCGAATCTGCAGATCGAGCGGGATCTCGCCGAGAAATGGAATGCCGCGTCTTTCGGCCTCCAGCCGCGCGCCGCCTTGCCCGAAGATCGGCGTGACCTGGTTGCAAGTCGGGCAGCAGAAGCTCGACATGTTTTCGATCAATCCGAGAATAGGTGTGCTCACTTTCTGAAACATCGCGATGCCGCGTCGCGCATCGATCAGCGCGAGGTCCTGCGGCGTCGAGACAATAACTGCGCCGGCGAGCGGCGTCTGCTGCGCCATCGTGAGTTGCGCATCGCCGGTGCCAGGCGGCAGGTCGACGACGAGAATATCGAGATCTCCCCACGCCACGTCGCGCAGCATTTGTGTGATGGCCGAGATCACCATCGGCCCGCGCCAGATCATCGCGAGGTCCTCCTCGACCAGAAAGCCGATCGACATCACCTTGACGCCGAAGCGCTCCATCGGCTCAAGCGTGCGCGGGCCCACCTGGCGCGGTTTGCCGCGCAGGCCAAGCAGCTTTGGTTGCGAAGGGCCGTAAATGTCGGCATCGAGGATGCCGGTCTTCAGTCCAAGCGCGGCGAAACCGAGCGCAAGATTGCAGGCGGTGGTGGATTTGCCGACGCCTCCCTTGCCCGAGGCGATCGCGATGACATGCTTGATGCCGGGAATGCCGGCGGCCTTCGAGGTCGCGCGGGCTTTCAGGTCAGCAGCGGTGGGAGACACTGGCCCTTCACGATCCAAGCGGATCGCCCTTCTTGGTATCGCGCGCGCGCAAGTAATCGTCAGTGGTCATCACGGGCGGGCGCTGCGGCGCCGCATGCGGATCGAAGCTCTCGTTCACCACGGCTTCGACGCGGCAATCCACGCACATCTTGATCACGTCGAGACGTTTGGCGTTGGCGCCCTGGAACATCCAGTGCTTCTCGCCAAGTTTTGCAAGCACGCGGTCGATCGAACTCTTGGTGCCAAAGGGCTTGCCGCAGGCGATGCAGTTGAACGGCTCTTCCTCCTTTAGCACGGTCAGCGGCGCATCCCATGCCTTGAAATCGAGGCGCGGCTCAAGGGTGATGACCTTTTCGGGACAGGTCGATTCGCAAAGCCCGCATTGCACGCACAGGCTTTCGGTGAAGCGCAGCATCGCACGGTCGGGATTGGCCGAGAGCGCGCTCGTCGGGCAGGCGGTGACGCAGGCATGGCAGAGCGTGCATCCGTCAACGTCGAGCTTGACGCCGCCGAACGGGGCACCGGGCGCCAGCGGCACGACATCGACCGGCGCGGGCGCGGCGAGGTGGAGTTCGCGGAACGTGGTCTCAAGCACGCTGCGTTTCGCGCCGCGCGGAACAAAGCCAGCGGGCCTTTGCGTCGCGACGCCGTGAGGTACGGCATCCAGCATGGTGCGCAGCTGGTCCGGATCGTCGGTCTCGATGATCTGCACGAGCCCCGCGCCGAAGCCGAGCGCCGAAATGATGCTGTCGCACATTTCGATCGCGCGATGCAGTCCTGAAATGTCATGTTTGGGTCTGGCGCGGGTCACCACGGCGGCGCCGCAGCCGCCATAGGCAAACGCGGAAGCGATAGTTTCCGGCCCGAGCTGCGTCACTTCGTTGACGCGCAGCGGAAGCACATTGGCCGGCAGGCCAGCGCCGAATCGCGCCAGCGCGTCGATGATTTCCTCGCCGTGCTCGCCGTCGTGAAACAGCACGACGGCGTCGCTGCCGCCGGCTTTGCGGTAGGTCTGCAGCAGCGTCCGTAATCGCCGCATCAGCGCGTCGGCGCTCGGCAGCGAATAGGATGCCGCGCCAGTCGGACAGGCCGACGCGCAGGCACCGCACCCGGCGCAAACATTGGCGTCAATGGCCACCGCGTTCCCGTTGGGTGTGATCGCGCCGGTCGGACACAGATCGAGGCAGCGCGTGCATCCGGTGATGGAAGAGCGCGAATGGGCGCACAGCGATTCCTCGAACTGAATGAACCGCGGCTTGTCGAAGGTGCCGATCAGGCCGCCGGCTTCCGCGATCGCGCGCTCGACCGCGGCGCGGTCGCGCGGATCGGCCCGCAGATATCCCGGACGCAGGTCATGGGCGGGGAATAAGGGAACGCCGCCGCTTAGATCGAGGATCAGATCGCAGGTCGATATTGCGCCATCGCGCGGAGGCCCGAACACGAGCTTCGCCCGCGAGGAGGGCGAGGGCAGTGCGTAGTCGTCGATCGCAAGCTCGAATCGCCCGAGGTGGCCGCGAGCATTGCGGATAGTGCCCTTGAGAACCGGAAACTCGTTCGTCCTGCGCGGGGTCACATCCCCGGGCTTTGTCAGAAGTACCGTGATATCGAGACGGTCGGCGAGGCGCTGGGCTGCCTCGATGGCAACTTCGTCGCGGCCATAGATCAGCGCGACGCCGTTGCTCTCGAGCGTCATCAGCGAAATCGGCGGCATTTCCTCGGCCGCGGCCGCAATCAGCGCCGCGGCTTTCGGACCGGCTTTGGCCGCGTCATTCGACCAGCCGCCAGTCTCGCGAATGTTAACAAATGTGAGCTGCGCTTGCGGCGAATTCTCCGCGATTTCCCTAAACAGCGGCGCTTCCTGGGTGCAGGCGACCGTCACCGGTTTGCCGTCGGCCAGCGCTTGCTTGAACCGCTCAAGCTCCAGGCCGCAGAGCTGGTTGGCCTGTGTGATCTTTCCTGCGGAGCCACGACCGATCGCTTCCGCATCGAGCGGCATGCTCTTTTCGCAGCTGCAGATCAAGAGATGGGACGATGCCGCGCTCATTTCTGAATTACCCTGAACCGGCGGCGCAGACCCGCACAGTTGCTTCGTTCTCTGGTTCCGCGGTACCTGCTGGATCGACATTCTGCAAGGGCGGGATCCGCTCGCCTCGCCAGTCGGACCGGCATAGCATACACCGGCGAGGTGGAAAGCAGTAAGAAGTAAGAAGGATGAGTTTCCTGATGAAGCCGCGTCCCGCAGACGCAGAGCAGATGCTCGATCTGCCACCCGGATATACTTTGGTCGCGTTGCGCGAACTTGGCGACGCGTTCGCCCACGGCTGCAAGATCGCGGGGAAGGCGGGTGCGGGAACCCTGGTCTGGGTGCGCCGCTACGACCTCGTCGAATTTGCCGTGGTTCTGGAACCCGACGAACCGCTCAAATCGGCGCGCCGGGCTTTTTATGCCGGGATGAACGCGATAGCGGACGCGATTGCCGCCCATTGCCCGCCGGAGCGGGAGGTGAGTTTCGACTGGCCTGACGCTGTCAGGTTCGACGGTGGTTTGCTCGGCGGCGCGCGGCTCGGCTGGCCGGCGGATTGCGCCGAGGATGACATACCGGCCTGGCTGGTGTTCGGGGTCATCCTGCGCGCCGCCGATATGGCTGATATCGGCGAGGTGCAGGCTGCCCCTGGTGTTTCGCTCTTGGGCGAGGGTTTTGAGATGATCGACACCGACGCGATCATCGAAAGCTTCGCCCGCCATCTGATGACGGCGTTCGATCGCTGGCATGAGCGCGGATTCGAGGCGATCGCGCGGGATTACCTGGAGCGGCTTCCCCGCGGCAAGGCCGGTGAACGGCGAGGAATCGACCTCAACGGCGATCTATTGGTCAGCTTGCCCGCCGCAAGCGGGCCGCCCGAACGGACCAGCCTTGCGGATGCGCTGGCGAGGGCTACTTGGTATGATCCGCAAGCGCGCGGTCCGAAATTCGGATGAGGCGGATATGTTGAAATTTCCGCGGACGATCAGGTTGGACCCATCGGACATTTTTGTTTTCGAGCATGCGGCGGAACCCGGCGAATGGGCGGTCTCCGGCGCGTTCGTGTTTTCGGACCAAGACCCGGCGACGCTCGGCCAGAAGCAGCGGGTGGCGCTGCGGTCGGGTTTTCTCGGCATCGACAGTCTCGGCTGGTCGACGCTTGCGATTGTGACGGAGGCGACGGAAGCGGACAGAGAGGCGATGGTCGAGCGCCTTGCAGGTCAGTTGCTTAATAAGTTCGGTGCGCCCGACCTCAAGGCCGCGCGGCTTGCGGCCGAAGAGGAAGTCGCGTTTGCGGCCTCGCTGTGCGAACACGCGCCGCAAACCCTGCTTGCCGTGCAGCGCACCATCGAGAACGGCGAAATGCGCGAGCTTTTTCGCACGCTCAAGCCGCGTGCGCCGGCAGCGAATGGAGATCGGTTGCACGCCCATGCCAGCGCCTTTACGTTTCACGAGGTCGAAGGCGACATTGAGCCCGCCGAAGAGGTCGATCTTCTCGGATTGATCAGGACTGACCGCACGACAACGGATCGCACATGAGAGAATTCTGGGTCGCCTCGGGCCATCACCTTACGCACCGTGCTGATCACGGCGGGCTCGTTGCGACGCCCGAACTGATAATGGCCTATTTGGCGCGGCCTGAATTGATGCCGCCGGCCGATGCCTGCGATGCTGAGCGCAATCTGCATGCAAGCTTGCTGGCAAATCCTCTTCGCCCGGTCTTAAGTGCGGACATTGCCGCGCTCGCCGACGCGGACGCGCGCGAGAACTGGACCTTCATGATCAACTTCCGCGACCGGCTGGTGGCAGCGCCGTCGCTCGAAGCCGTCTATCTCACGCTGGCGCGGAAAGGGACGGGTGAATTGCCGCCAATCTTTCTGTCGCAGCTGTGCCACCTGATCCTGCGCAACGCGCTCGAGGGTTGCGACGATCCCTATATCCTCCGGGCGGCGGAGTTGTTCTATCGCAGTCAACTGGCGACGATTCACGACGGCACCTTGCTGCTGGCGGATGCGGAGGTCATCGAGGCGGAGCAACAAGCCCAGCACGACCTGCATTCATCGCCGCTCACGGCCATGCTGCAGCCGAAGACGTTCGGCGAGATGGATGTCATGGACGACGAAAATGCCTGGACTTACTGGTCGCGTTCGGACGCACATGCCATGGTCATGAACCTCGGCGGTAATCCCAAGGCGCGTGCCGGTCTGTGCCGGGTCATCGAGCGCTGGATTGCCCATCTGCTGGGCGTCGCAGTCAAGGCCGAAACGATCGCTTCAATCGAGGATAGTGACTGGCGCTGGTTCATAGGTCTCGACACCGAAGGCACAAGGATCGGCAACGCCTTATGGAAGGGCGCCGCATTTGACGGCAATGCCGCCGAGCGCATCGTCGCCCTGATGCGCCTGGACATCGAGGACAAACGGCTGGTGGACGAACGCGTTGGCGACAAGCCGGTCTACCTCATCCTGGCCATGGACAGGGATGGAGTAGTGCGCCTGAAGCCGCAAAATCTGGTCGCGGGGCTGCCGCTTGCCGCGACCGCGAATGTAGCGTGATCGGCCGGCGAATGGAGGCTGCAAATTGAGTTCCTCCGCGACACCCTTGTTGCGCATTCCCGTAGGCGTCGTGATCGAACGCCGCAGGGCCGATTCGCCATGGATTGATTTCGTCTGGCGCGGCATCGGGGTCTTGCCGGATGAACCTCAGATGAGGCCGTGGACGCTTCTGCGCGAGCAGGATGATACGGCGCTCTATTATGCCGGCAGTGCCACCGTCGATCTCTATCCTTCCGAAACGGCGCGCTATCGGGATAATCTTGCGTCCAGCACTCCCAGCATCTGGATCGTGTTGAGCCCTTCGGAGGGCGCCTGGCCCTATGTAGTTTCGGCGGTCACCGCCGATCCCGCGGAAGGAGAGGCCTTCACCGTAGCAGCCGCCAATCTTGTCGAAGCGGTGCCGATGCCTGAGGTGTTTCGCGAGGCGATTGAAGATTTCGTTGCCGAGCACCACGTCGAAAGAGAATTCGTCAAGCGAAAGCTGCGCCGCGCCGACCCGGAGGCGCTGGCGCGCCGTCATGAGGAAGGCGGGCACGAATGAGCGACGAGGAATTTCTTGGGCGCTGGTCTCGCCTGAAGCGTGAGGCGAGGGTCGGCAACGATGCGCCGCAACCGGCCGAGCCGATGCAGCCGGACAGCCTGGCGCCGCCCTCCGGCAGTGCCGAAGATGCGGCCACTCCGGAGGTCGATCTGTCGAGTTTGCCGCCGATCGATTCGATTGATGCCGCCACCGACATCACGGCTTTCCTGCGCAAAGGCATTCCACAGGAATTGAGCCGTGCGGCGCTTCGTCGCGCCTGGTCCGCCGATCCTGCCATACGGGATTTTGTCGGCCTTGCGGAGAATGCCTGGGATTTCAACGATCCGAATGCGATGCCTGGGTTCGGACCGCTCGACTGTTCAGAGGCGGAGCTTCGCGCGCTTGTCGACCGGATCGTCGGAGATGTCAGGGAGGCGGCCGAGGCGCTGCCGGACCCGCTCGGAGAAGCCAAGGAAGTCCGGCAGTTGGTGTCTTCCGGGCGCGATCCCGCGCAAGAACCGAATCCGGCGGAGGAGATCGCCGCCCTGTCTGCCACGGATGAGTCCGCGCCGGTCGAACCAGCAACAAATTCTGCTGCACCGCAACCATCAGTCACAGATAGAAGCGATAGCGAGGAGCCTTCCGTTCCGCGCCGCACACATGGCGGCGCGCTACCTCGTTAGCTTGCGACGAAAGGCTAGTGTGTCAGGCTATGCCTATCGATTGACCACTCCCGAACCGGCGTTTAGGGTTCGCGGGAACAAAACAATATCAAGCGCTTGGCACCTGGGGATGGGAGGTCCACATGCGCGATGCGGACCTAGATCGTGCCATTGATGCGGCCGGCGGCGTTGCCCGACTTGCCCGCAAAATAGGCGTTGCGCAGCCTTCGGTCTCCAACTGGAAGAGAGTGCCTTCCGGAAGGGTGATCGCAGTCGAGGCTGCGACCGGCGTGCCGCGTCAGCAACTTCGTCCGGATCTCTATAGCGAGCCCACTGTGCCAGATAATTCTGCTGTGCCAGATAATGATGTCGATCCCGTCGATGCCGCTCGCGCGCGGGAATACGCATTTCTTGCCGCGTTGCTTTCCTGTCCGCCGTCGAACGCCTTGCTTCGTGAGATCGCGCACTTGCGTGGCGACGCTACGCCGCTTGGTGAGGCCCATGCCGCCTTGGCCGAGGCCGCATCGAAGGTCGTGACCGCCGGTGTCGAGCGCGAATATTTCGATCTGTTCGTGGGTCTTGGGCGTGGCGAACTGTTGCCCTATGCCTCCTATTATCTGACCGGTTTTCTCAACGAACGCCCGCTTTCTCGTCTCCGCGATGACCTCGCTGTACTCGGCATCGAGCGCGTCGAGAACAATTTCGAGCCTGAGGATCATGCGGCCACGTTGTGCGAGATCATGGCTGGATTTGCGGCTGGCCGCTTCGCGGCGTCGGAAGAAAGGCAGCGCGCATTTTTCGAGAAGCACGTAGCCTCGTGGATGGGACGCATGTTCGCCGATATGGAGCGGGCAACGCACGCCAGGTTTTACAAATCGGTCGGGACGCTCGGCCGGGTGTTTATGAAGATCGAAACTGAAGCTTTTACGTTCGCCAACTGACCAGGGGCGCTGGTCCGGGAGAGATTGCGATGAGGGACGAGAAGAAAACGACAGTCGGTCGCCGCGATTTCCTTCGCAAGGTCGGCGTAGGCGCGGTCGGCGCCAGCGCGACGCTCGCTACACCTTTGATCGCGCCCGCGCAGGCCGACAGCGAGAACAACGATGAAAAGCGCAAGGCGCGCTATAAGGAAAGCGATCACGTGAAGACGTTTTACCGCGTCAATCGTTACCCTGCTTGAGGAGGCGGCCGTGCTGATCAGGAGAACACAACAAGGTTCCGAATCCGGCCGTCGCGGTTCAGTTGCGAAGGCTTTGTCGGGGAACAGCGGCGGTCTCGATCGCCGTACTTTCCTGCGGCGCTCCGGTCTTGCCGGCGGCGCGCTGGCTGCGCTGGGCGCGTTGCCGGTCGGCGGAGTCCGCAAGGCGGAAGCTGCGGCGGCCGGGCCACTCGCCTCGGGTGCGGCCATTCGCAAGAGCGTCTGTACGCATTGTGCGGTCGGATGCACCGTGACTGCGGAAGTGCTGAACGGGGTCTGGATCGGCCAGGAGCCGAGCTGGGATTCGCCGATCAATCGCGGATCGCATTGCGCGAAGGGCGCCTCGGTGCGCGAACTGGTCCACAGCGAGCGGCGGCTTCGCTATCCGATGAAGCTCGTCAACGGCCAATGGACACGTGTCTCGTGGGAGACGGCCGTCAACGAAATCGGCGACAAGCTGACGGCAATCCGTGAGAAATCGGGCGGCGATTCCGTCTACTGGCTCGGATCGGCCAAGATGACCAATGAGGGCGCCTATCTGTTCCGCAAGCTCGGCGCGTTCTGGGGCACCAACAACACCGACCACCAGGCGCGCATCTGCCATTCGACGACCGTCACCGGTGTGGCCAATACGTGGGGCTACGGCGCGATGACCAACAGCTTCAACGATATCCGCAATGCCAAGACCCAGATCATCATGGGCGGCAATCCGGCCGAGGCGCATCCGATATCAATGCAGCATCTGCTTGAGGGCAAGGAGCTGCAAAAGGCCAACTTTATCGTCATTGACCCGCGCCTGACGCGAACTGCCGCCCATGCGACCGAATATGTCCGCATGAGGCCGGGCACCGACATCCCGGTGCTCTACGGGATGATGTGGCACATCCTCCAGAACGGCTGGGAGGACAAGGAATTCATCAAACAGCGCGTCTACGGTTTCGACGATCTCCGCAAGGAAGTGGAGAAGTGGAATCCGGAAGAAGTCGAGCGGGTCAGCGGCGTTCCCGGCGAGCAGCTTAAGCGCGTCGCCAAGATGTTTGCCACGGAGAAGCCGGCAACGCTGATCTGGGCCATGGGCCAGACCCAGAAGACCGTCGGCACCGCAAACGTGCGGGCGAGTTGCATCGCACTGCTCCTCACCGGCAACGTCGGCGGTCCCGGCACGGGCGCCAACATCTTCCGTGGCCATGACAACGTGCAAGGAGCGACCGACGTCGGTCTCGATATCGTGACGCTGCCGTTCTATTACGGCCTCGCCGAAGGCGCCTGGAAGCATTGGTCGCGGGTTTGGGAAGTTGACTATGACTTCTTGAAGTCGCGCTTCGACTCCAAGCAGATCATGGAAACTCCCGGCATCCCGCTTACCCGCTGGTTCGACGCGGTGACGCTGCCGAAAGATCAGGTCGCGCAGAAAGACAACGTCAAGGCAGTGTTTGTGCAGGGACACGCCAGCAACAGCATCACGCGCATTCCGGAATCTCTGAAAGGCCTGAAGGCGCTCGAACTGCTTGTTATCGCCGACCCGCATCCGACCACCTGGGCCTCGCTCTCCGTGGAGGCCGGGCGCAAGGACGGCATCTACATTCTCCCGGTTGCCACGCAATTCGAGTGCAAGGGTTCGCGCGTTGCCTCCAACCGCTCGCTGCAGTGGGGAGAGCAGATCGTCAAACCGATCTTCGAGTCCAAGGACGACCTCGAGATCATCTACCTGATGGCGAAGAAGTTCGGATTCGCCGACAAGATGTTCAAGAACATCAAGGTCGAGAACAATCTCCCGGAAGCGGAAGATGTGCTGCGCGAGATGAATCGCGGCAGCTGGTCGACCGGCTATTGCGGGCAATCGCCGGAGCGCCTCAAGGCGCACATGAAGAACCAGGCGAAGTTCGACATGCTGACGATGCGGGCGCCCAAGGACGATCCGGAAGTGGGCGGCGATTATTACGGCCTGCCCTGGCCGTGCTGGGGCTCTCCGGAAGTCAAGCATCCCGGTACGCCGCTGCTCTACAACACAAATCTCGCCGTGATGGATGGCGGCGGCACCTTCCGGCCGCGTTTCGGCATCGAGCGCGAGGAGAAGCTTCCCGACGGTACCACGCGCAAGGTCAATATGCTGGCGGAGGGGTCCTACTCCAAGGATTCCGAGATCAAGGATGGCTATCCGGAATTCACGCTGGCGAGCCTCAAGAAGCTTGGCTGGGATACGGACCTGACCGAAGCGGAAATGGCCACGATCAACAAGGTCAATCCGGCCAATCCCGATGCCGTGTCATGGTCGCTCGACCTGTCCGGCGGCATCCAGCGCGTCGCGCTGAAGCATGGCTGCGTGCCCTACGGAAACGGCAAGGCCCGCATGAATGCGTTCGGCTTGCCCGATCCCATTCCGGTTCACCGCGAGCCGATCTATACGCCGCGCGTCGATCTGGTCTCTAAATATCCGACGCTGCCCGACGCCAAGCAGTTCCGTCTGCCCAATATTGGTTTCTCCGTGCAGAAGGCCGCGGTGGAGAAGGGGATCGCCAAGCAATTCCCGCTCGTCCTCTCCTCGGGGCGCCTTGTCGAATACGAGGGTGGCGGCGAGGAGACCCGAACCAACCCATGGCTCGCAGAACTGCAGCAGGACATGTTCATCGAGATCAGCCCGGCCGATGCCGCCGAGCGCGGCATCAAGGACGGCGGCTGGGTCTGGGTCACGGGCGCCGAGAGCAATTCCAAGGCCAAGATGAAGGCGCTCGTTACGGAGCGGGTCGGCAAGGGCGTCGCCTGGATGCCCTTCCACTTCGGCGGCTGGTTCGCAGGCCGGGATCTTCGCGACAACTACCCGAAGGGCACCGATCCGATCGTTCTCGGCGAAAGCGCGAACACGATCACCACCTACGGATACGATCCGGCGACCGGCATGCAGGAGCCCAAAGTCACTCTCTGCCAAATCGCGGCGGCATAAGGAGCAACGACCATGGCACGTATGAAATTTCTCTGCGACGCCGACCGTTGCATCGAATGCAATGCCTGCGTCACGGCCTGCAAGAACGAGCACGAGGTGCCCTGGGGCATCAACCGGCGCCGCGTCGTCACCATCAACGATGGCAAGCCGGGGGAGCGTTCGGTCTCGATGGCCTGCATGCATTGCACCGACGCGCCCTGCGCGGCGGTTTGCCCGGTGAATTGCTTCTACACCACAGCCGACGGCGTCGTGCTTCACTCGAAGGACCTGTGCATCGGCTGCGGTTATTGCTTCTACGCGTGTCCGTTCGGTGCGCCGCAATATCCAAAGGTCGGCAATTTCGGCTCGCGCGGCAAGATGGACAAGTGCACCTTCTGCGCCGGCGGGCCCGAGGCCGACGGCAGCAGGGAAGAATACGAGAAGTATGGAGCGAACCGGCTCGCCGAGGGCAAGCTGCCGCTCTGCGCCGAAATGTGCTCGACCAAATCGCTGCTCGCCGGCGACGGCGAAATCATTGCCCAAATTTACAAGGAACGTGTGATGAAGCGCGGCTACGGGTCCGGGGCGTGGGGCTGGAAGACCGCCTATCGCCAGACTATCGACGTCTAAAGGGCGGCATCGGCTGCGGTCGCGCGAAACTATCGGAGAAGAGCTCATGGCGTCTTTAGCAAGATTTATCCGTCTGACTGTTGGCGCGTGGGCGTTTGTGCTGTTGGTTTTCGCGGCGCCAGCACCATCCATGGCCCAACAGGTCAACCCGACCGCCAGTTCAGTGAAGGAGCAACAGCTCCTGCAGGAATTGAACCGCATCCAGGGGCGCGTCAGTATTCCCGATGAGCGATCCGGAGTGCTCGAACAGCCGGCCGGCCGCGATTGGCGGCAATTTCACAACGTTACGCTGCGCTGGGTTGGTGCGATTTCCATCCTGGGCATGCTCGCCCTGCTGGTGATCTTTTATCTCAACCGCGGCATGGTCCGGCTCGAGAGTGGCCGGTCCGGCCGTACCATCGTGCGCTTCACGGCGTTCGAGCGCTTCGTGCACTGGATGACCGCGACGTGCTTCATCGTGCTGGCCCTCTCGGGATTGAACATCACCTTCGGCCGTCCGTTGCTCCTGCCGCTGATTGGCTTCGAGGCGTTTTCCGAATGGTCGCTGTGGGCGAAGTATGCGCATAATTACCTGAGCTTCCCCTTCACCATCGGAGTCGTTCTGATCTTCCTGATGTGGATTGCAGGCAACATCCCGAACAAGCTGGATGTCGACTGGCTCAAACGTGGCGGTGGCATGGTCGGCCACGATCATCCGCCTGCCTATCGTTTTAATGCGGGGCAGAAGGCGATCTACTGGATCGTCATCATTGGCGGCACCGCCGTTGCGGTTACTGGCTATCAGCTGATGTTCCCGTTCTACCTGTCTGAGATCGAGGGGATGCAGTGGGCGCAGATCATCCACTCGATCGTGGCTGTGCTGTTCGTGGCGGCGATGCTGGCGCACATCTACATCGGCACGATCGGCATGGAGGGGGCGTTTGAGGCGATGGGCAGCGGCACGGTTGATGTCAACTGGGCCAAAGAGCATCACTCGCTCTGGGTCGAAGAGGAGCAGGCAAAGGCCGGCGCGGGCTCGGGCGGCGCTGCACGAACCGTGGCGGCCGAATGATCCGGCGTGGTCAAAATTTGGGGAAGTGCCATGAAAGTCTTTGTTGCGGCCCTGGTGTTTGCAGGGATTGCCGCGGTCGGAATGGCGATCGTGCTCAATTCCATCCAGCGGCCGAGCTATGAGGCCTTCGCGACCGGCGCCGCCAGAGTGGGCGATCCCGGCCACAATCTTGTCGGTCCGGGCTGATCGAGGTCGGGACGCCTCGTGAGCCCGCCCGATACTTCTGCGGCGTGGCCGGTCGAGATCCGCCTCGCCAAGGACCGCCGGACGCTGCATGTCGCCTTTGACGATGGCAAGGTTTTTGGCCTCTCCGCCGAATTGCTTCGGGTGACCAGTCCTTCGGCCGAAGTGCAGGGTCATTCCGAGGCGGAACGCAAGACGATTGGCGGCAAGCGCAACGTGACCATTCTCTCCGTCGATCCCGTCGGCAATTATGCGGTGCGGATCGGATTCGACGATATGCATTCGACCGGCATCTATTCCTGGGCGTTCCTGCGCGACCTCGGTGTGAATGCCGAGCGACGCTTTCAGGATTATCTCGACGACCTCCAGGCCAAGGGCCTCGATCGCGACAAGCCCGGCATGCGCTAGGGGCGTGTTTGACACTGGCTCCAATTGCGCTCTTGCCCGTTACCGCTCATCTTGAGCGACGCCCGGACGAAGCCGATGCTGCGAATGCTCTTCCCCCGCAACAAGCGCCATCCACTATCGCTGACCTGCGCCACCTTGCTCGTCATTCTGTTTCCTGGAATGGCGACAGCCGTCGCACAGTTGCGCGGTCACGGCGGGCCGGTGCGGGCGCTGGCGATTTCGTCCGATGGACAAACCGCGATTTCCGGCAGCTTCGATACGACCGCAATCCGCTGGTCGCTGACGCGCAATGCAGCCGAGCAGGTGCTGCGTTTCCATACTGACGCTGTCAACGCGGTCGCTCTGTTCAGGGATGGACGCGCCGCGACCGCGGGCGCCGATGGCTGTATTGCGATCTGGTCGCCGGGCAGGGCCGAGCCCGATACAGTAATGAAAGGCCACACCGCGCCCATCGCGGCACTGGCGGTTTCACCGGACGGCGCCACACTGGCATCGGCGTCTTGGGACTCTACCGTGCGGCTGTGGCCGCTCGCGGGTGGCGCGCCACGCGTCCTTGAGGGCCATACACAGAACGTCAACGGCGTGGCGTTCGCGCCCGATGGCCGCACCCTGGTCAGTGTCAGTTACGATCAGAGCGTCCGCATCTGGCCGCTGTCGGATTCTCCGACGCCGACTGTTGTCCCGATGTCGACGCCGCTCAACGCGGTGGCCATCGGCCGCGATGGCGAGATCGTAGTCGGCGGCGCCGATGGCAAGGTTTACTTCCTTGACCGTGGCGGCACGCGCACCGGCGAAGTTGCGGCCGGGCCAAGGCCGGTGATCTCGATTGCGATTTCACCCGACGTCGCGCAGGTCGCCGCCGCGAGCATTGGCGGATCGGTCGCACTGATCGATCGCAAGGCGCGCGCTCTCGCAAGCACGCTGATCGGCCCGGGGCTGCCGGTCTGGTCGGTGGCGTTTCTGCCTGACAGCCGCACTCTGCTCACCGGGGGAGCCGACAACATCATCAGGCGCTGGAACGCGGTGACGGGTGAGCCGGTCGACCCGCTTCTTACGGAAACAGCGGGAGACCCGCTTGCCGCCTATGCCGGCGATCGCGGTGCGGAAATCTTTCGTGCCTGTGTCGCCTGCCATACCCTTGGCGACCAGCAGGCCAACAGGGCGGGCCCAACACTCGCCGGCATCTTCGGCCGACGGATCGCAACCCTGCCAGGCTATAATTTCTCCGAAGCCCTCAAGCATCTCGACATCGTCTGGACGCCTGAGACGGTTTCCAAATTATTCGAGATTGGGCCGCAGGCCTACACGCCCGGCACCAAGATGCCCGAGCAGCGCATTGGCTCGGAGCAGGACCGCGCCGCGCTGGTGCAATTCCTGGAGCGGGCGACAAAAACCAGCAACGACGCACGATGAATCGGCCGCCACCGATCTGCTGCGCGCAGTGGACTCAACTCCGCCGGCTGCTGAGAAATGAGTTCCGTGCTCCGCGCGCGCTCTAGATCCAGAGAGCGATTATTTTTCTTCGAATCGTCATCGCGCTCTATCTTGCTGTTTGAGCATGATCTCCGCGCAAAAGCTTTGCGTTTGTCGTGAGGGAAAACCGGTGTCCACTTTACCGGATCATGTTCTAAGGCTTCGCCTTGTTTGAAAAGACCAGCGACATATCCTCGAACTCTTGGGTCGGAAGCGTACCTACCGCCGTCACGGCTTGGGAATTTTGCGACAGCCCCGCTTCGGCGGCGGAATGGTACGAGCGCGACCACAACATAGTGGTTGCGGCAGCGAGCAGGGCGACCGCCGCGAATCCTGAGATCAACAGACGCTTCATCGGAAACCTCCGTTCGGCTCAACATGCAGAATGGCTTGCAACGCTGCAGTAGCTCGAATGATGATCCTCAAATGTGACCTGCTTCACCTATCACGGTCTTGTTTTTACACATGCGGATCGGTTCCTTCGGCGTCTGCGGGAGATCGAGTGGAATGAAATGCACTGGGCGGGCTACTTGTTGGAATCATTTTCCAGACAACGGCCCTATCGCCGCGTTAATTTGGGATGACTTGCCTCGTCGAGGGGCGTAACTTCAAAAGACAAAGAAACAAAAACCGATCGTGGGAGGATGGCGTCGATGAGGCGGACGACATGTTTCGTTTGGGCATCCCTCGCTTGTAAGTCTCGGCCGGCTGCGCATTGGCAGGATCACGCCTCGGCCAAGACATAGCCGATGACCGCCGTAGTGACATCGGGTCTTGATGGCGCGGGCCTTGATCGCGGCGGCCGGACTACGCTGTCCGGCAGATCGGGGTTTTTTGCGATCGGACTGGTTGCTGCCGGGCTTGGGCTGACGGCCGGGTTCGCCGTGGCAGGCGACGCGCTGCAGGTGACAAATGCTCGGGTGTCCGCGTCCGATCAGGTGGGAATCGATCTCCCGCTTCTGATGACGATCAGGAACGATGCGGCCGAAGCCGATGCCATATCACGCGTCCGCTGTCCGATCGCGAATTTCTCCGAAAAGCACACCGTCGATCGCGGCGAAGGCGCGCCTGCAATGCGCGCGGTCAAGTCCATTCCGATTCCCGAGAACATGACGATCGAGCTCAAGCGTGACGGATATCACGTGATGCTCCTGCAGACGCGCCAGAAGCTCGTCGACGGCGAGAAGTTTACGTGTTCCGTCGTTTTCCAGAAGGCCGGAACCAAAGAAACGGAGGTGCAGGTTTCACCAACGCCCTGATCGCGACAGCGGACTGGTGAGCCCGCTGAACAAAGCTTCTCAGCCGAACGCCCGGATGCATCGGGCATTCGATCCAACATGAACTTGCCAACAGGAGGGCATTACTCATGGAGCGATTTTCAGGTCACACAAAAATATACACGCGAGCCCGTCTGCTTGCCGCTGCTGTTGCTGCGGCGGGCATGATGGGCGTACTGCCAGTCTCGGCTGCGGACGAGGTCACCCCGGAACGGCTGCTCAATGCGGATAACGAGCCGGCCAACTGGCTTCACCATCACAAGAATTTCTCGGCTCACCGCTTCTCCAACCTGAAGGACATCAACCGCGATAACGTGAAGAACCTGAAAGTCGCCTGGACCATGCATCTCGGCGGTGTCGAGGGCGGCGGCATCTGGAGCCATGGCGGACTGGAAGGCACGCCCATTGCCGAAAACGGCTTCCTCTACGTTACCGATGGATGGGGTTCGGTCTACAAGATCGATGCGCATGGCGGCCGCGGCGCGCTGGTCTGGAAAATGGATCCGAAGACCGACCATGACTGGGCTGGTGCCGTGGCCTGCTGCGGCGTCGATAATCGTGGTGTCGCGCTGTGGGGCGATCTCGTCATTTCGCATACGCTCGATGGCCGGCTGATCGCGACCAACAAGGAGACCGGCCAGGTCGCCTGGCAGCGCACTGTCGCCGACCCTGATAAGGGTGAGGTCATCACCGGCGCGCCGCTGATCGTCAAGAACATGGCGATCACCGGTGTGGCCGGCGCGGAGTACGGCATTCGCGGCTGGATCGCTGCCACCGACCTCACGACCCAGAAGGAGGTGTGGCGCACCCACACTATTCCGGGCAAGGGCGAGCCCGGCAGCGATACCTGGAAGGACGACAAGAATTCGGCCGCCGCCGGCGGCGGTTCGACCTGGGTGACCGGCAGCTACGATCCCGCAGCCGACACCATCATCTGGGGCGTCGGCAACCCGGGGCCGGATTGGGATAACGCTTATCGACCGGGCGACAACCTCTACACCGACAGCTCGCTGGCCCTTGATGCCACAACCGGCAAGATCAAGTGGCACTATCAGCACACGCCGAACGATCCCTACGATTACGACAGCGTGGCGGAACATGTGCTGGTCGATATCCCCGGACCCAATGGTCCGCGAAAGCTCGCGCTCGAAGCGGACCGCAACGGCTTTGCCTATGCGGTAGATCGCACCACAGGCAAGTTTGTCTGGGGGCTTCCATTCGTCAAGAAATTCACATGGACCAAAGGACTCGACGCGGAGACTGGCAAGCCGGTCGAGTATGATCCGAACAAGTCGGTGCAGACCTATATCGCAGCGGTGACGCCAAGCCGCACCAACCTGGAAACCGACATCTGTCCCGGCAACATGGGCGGCAAGAACTGGCCGCCAACGGCCTACAATCCGGATCTGAAGCTCTGGTACATCCCGGTGATCGAGAGCTGCAACCGCATCAAAGTCGAGGTGATGGCGCCGGAAAAACTGAAACCGCGGGAGTTCTGGACCGGTGGCGGCCCGAGCCAGCCATTCAAAATCACCGGCAGCGTCACAGCGGTTGACGTGACCACTGGAAAGATCGCTGGCAAAATGGAAACGCCGTTCCCGAACCTGGGCGGCATCCTGGCGACCCCCGATCTCGTCTTCAGCGGCCAGCCATCCGGCGAAGTGATGGCGCTTGACGCCAAGTCGTTGCAGAAACTCTGGGAGTTCAATACCGGCGGTGGAGTCAACGCTCCGCCGATGACCTTCTCAGTCGACGGCAAACAGTACATCGCCATCCTGGTCGGGTTGGGCGGCGCCTGGGACAAGTGGTTCATCGACTCGACGCCCGAGCTGAAAAAGATACAGCCGGGATCGATGCTCTACGTGTTCTCGCTCTGACATCCTCGAAAACGGAGGGTCCGCCAATGGCCGGGCCCTCCCGCTTCCTCGACAAGAGACGTGATGATGATGTTCAAGGCGTTCCCGGCGGCGGTAAACACGTTCCTCGCAAGTGTCGTCGTTCTGAACTGTTCGATGCCAGCCGTTGCCTACGGTCAGTCGGCGCAAGCGCCGGCGTCGGATCTCACCAATGTCGGCAAGGCGGTGTTCAGCAGGGCCAATTGCATGGGCTGCCACAAATGGCACGGCAATGGCGGCGGCGGCTATGGTGGCGATGCGCTGTCGCTGCGCAAGACCGAGCTGACGCGGGATCAGATCATTGAAACCGTAGGCTGCGGGCGGCCGGGCACGGGGATGCCGTTCTTTATGCGCGGCGCCTACGATGAGGTGAAATGCTACGGCATGAACCGCCAGGAAGCCGCGGCGCAGATGCCGCCCGAGGGCGGAACGTTTCTCCGGTCGAGAGATATCGAAGCCGTCGCCGACTATGTGATCGCCCACATCAAGGGAGCTGGCGAACCCACTTACGTTGAGTGCGTCACCTTCTTCTCAAGCGCCTCGCGGGTATGCGACGTCTACAAGACGCAGCCGCCGAGACCAGAGGATGCCGCCAGCACGGGGAAGAGCCAGTGATGGGCAGAGTGAAATTAACGGGAATTCTTGCGGCAGGGCTGCTCGCCTGGCAAGCGGTCGCGCTCGCGAACTCTCCGGCCCGGACGGAAGAATTCAGCGGCAACGACCTGCGTGACATCCGTCTCGGAATGGCCGCTGCAGAGCTGCCGGATTCCGGCTACGTCGACTTCGCCTGCGCGGCGGATATGAAGCGTACCTTGGCTGGCTGGCAGAACTGGCGCGATTGTCCTGCCGACGCGGGTGGGACGCGGGCGATCCACTTTGGTTACGATCCGTCGACCAGCCGGGACGGCACGATGGTGGCGGGTCATCCCGCGATCCTGACGTTGCTGATCGACGATACCGGGCATGTTGCGGGCTTGCAGATCGAGACCGATCCGAAGGCGCGTCTTTATATCCGGAAGAAGGCGTTTCTGCTGGGGATACAGGCGAGATCGCGCTACGGCTCGGATGGCTGGACGTGCACTGAAGGTCAGCCGGACGCAGGAGACCAGCCAGTGGGTGGCGTCTACGTCAAGGAACGCTGCGCCAAGACGATCAGCGGTCGTTCGCTCGTCATTGAACGCAATCTGTTCCGCCGGCCCGATCAGGACGCCAAGAGTTTCGTCGACGAAACGCGGATCAGCATTCTCCAAGCCAAAAACTAGCCCATGAAGCCGTCACGCGGAACGATACTTCCCGTGTCAATTCCGCGCGCACGGGCCAATGGACGAAGCCTTCACCGCTTCAGCGGATCTTCCGTTCGCTGCCGCATCTTCGTCATTTCATTCAGGTTCTGTTGTTCCCTGCGAGAGAGGCGACGCGTTCTGTATATGCCGTATGCAATCGCAACTCCGAGCAGGAATGCGCCGCCGAACCATAACCATAAGAGGTCGTACGAGGTCGATTCCATCATGCGAATGGCCGCCTTTGCGTTGCTCGGTTTCTGAACCGTTCGGGTCGCGAACCGGTATCCAATACCAAATCTCGTGGAGCGCTGGACGTTCCATCGTGCCCAGAATCGGCTGCGGCGATTTTGTTGCGCTAAAGCCGGATCAGGCGGCCTCTTCCTCTTGCTCTTCGGCCTTCAGATTAATCACCGAGGTGGCCAATTCGGTCAGCGTCTTGTCCGTAGCTTCTTCCTCCTCGAGGGTCTCCTGAAGCAATTTTGCGGCGTCGGACATGCCAAGCTGCTCAGCCCACGTCCGCAAGGTGCCGTAGCGCGAGATCTCATAGTGTTCGACCGCCTGGGCCGCGGAAACAAGCCCGGCATCCAGCGCCGGCATTCCCCGGAATTCCTTCATGATCTCGGCGCCTTCATCCGCGATGCCGTTGATGCCCTCGCATGACTTGCCACGGGCCGGCTTGCCGATGATGCGGAACACCTGATCAAGCCGCTTCACCTGACCCTGAGTCTCTCGAAGATGCTTGTTGAAGGCGCTCGCCAATTCCTTGGATTGCGCTGCCTTGGCCATTTTTGGCAGTGTCTTTATGATCTTGTTTTCGGTGAAGTAAACGTCCTTAAGCGTCTCGTGAAATAAGTCACTCAATTTTTTCTGCGGTTGCCGTGTACGACGCGCAGTCGATCGCTTCTTCTTCGCTCGCTTTGCCATATGCTCTCCTCTCCGGCGCTCCTAAGGGAGGCACGTGCCGCCCTGTTTCTTCGGCGGATCAATCTTGCGTGACGCCGAAGGTTCCTATGGACGGTCCGCGATCGTCAGGCGCCGCAGCTCAGCTGGTATCGAGACCGTGGCGCTGATGGCGCGAGGTGCGCTCGACGAGGCGCAAAAGCCGCAAGTCATGCAGCGCCGGCAGGCCCTGTTTGAGGGGCGCTATGACCTCTCAAATCGGCCGATCGCTAACGTCATGATGTGAAAGACCTCGCATCGGACCACCTGCCGATCGTGCTGGGCCATCTGCGTATGGCGCAGGCCATTGCCGCGGAGATGGCCTATCAGGCGGGGGCTGAGGTGCCGCCTAAGGGCGCGCCGCGCGACCGGCCGTAATGTCAATCCGGTCATCAACGATCGTCGTGAGTTCTCACTTTCGAACCCGCCGCCAGGCCGGACGAAGTCGCCGGGCCGCTACGACCAGCCGGCCATCATCTATTTGCCGACCCGCGGCGTGCCATTAGCTTTCGGGTTGGTGCCGTCGCGGATGAGGCGCTCGATGCGTGGCACCTCAACGCGGCCTGTGTCGATGGCGGGGTGTGGTACCGACGGTTCGATTTTCTTGAGCGCTGAGATTACCTCGGCGGGTTTTGGAAGTCGCTGACGCACATCGGTGATCAACGGCAGCGGGCTGCGGTTTCCTGGTCCGGTCAGTGACCCGTTATTCATCCCCCAAATCGCCGCCTGTGTCCGGTTCTGGACCCGGATCTTGCGAAGGATCGCCTTAACGTGGACTTTGACGGTAGCCTCGGCGATATCGATCTTCCGCGCGATGGATTTGTTGGAGTCGCCTTCGATCAGGCAGCGTAGAATTGATTTCTCCCGCGGGGACAGCTGTGGCGCCACCGGGTCGTCTGTTGTGAGGAGCATCGCCCGGTCGTCTTCGTCGCGCGACATCGCTTCGTGCAGGCGGCCGCGTTCCGGATCGAGAACGAAGGACAGAAATGCCGGCGGGAAGATCGTTTCACCCATCATCACCAGCTCAATTGATTTGATGAATGCATCGCACGTCATAACATTGACGAAGTAGCCGTTGGCGCCAGCCCGAAATGCCGAAACCAGCTCGCTTAGCTGATAGTCATCGGCCACGATCGCAATTCGTTCGCCCGGGTGCCTGTCCCGCAAGAGTTCAATTTGCTCAACCGCGACGTCGAAATCATCACCGCAGTGGACGATCAGAAACAGTAGCGGGTGCGGTTGGAGTTTGGTCGGCGGCAAATCATCAGCGCAGGATACCGAGGCTGAGGTGCGGAAGTTCGCCGCGCGTAAGATTCTGGCAATTCCTTCTCTGATTAAAACACTCTTCCCGATCAGTACGGTTGCAAACGATTGCCGCCTCCACATTTTGACCCTCCCAGCCTGTACTCCAAAGAAACAACGAGCGTTTAATTCCGTCGAGTGGGTCAAGGACCTCCTTCTCATCCGCAAGTCGTCCTCCGATGGAGGTCCTAGTTTCGAATATTTGGTTCTATCGGTCTGTTGCTTCTCCTAAAGCGAATTGTGTGTTCGCAGATTTCGAGGGCCTACGCTCTCCTTGTGTGAATATTTTGATGAATGTTAGAGTCGATTTTCCGATATCCCTATATACCTTTCGTTATAGCTGACGCGCGCCCGTTTCGTTGCAGGCGGACGCGCCCGGATGGAGGGTGTCCATAATAGCCAAGCGGTGTTGACATGGGGGAGCCGGAGAGATGTCGCAACCGCAGGCAGCACTCTCTGAGCGACCTAAAGGCAGCAAGCCATTATCAGACGTTGTAGGATTTTATTTCTAGAGCGACCGAGACTCTGGTCTAAGAGGTTCAAGGAACGGAGAACCCGCATTCTCTCCCCCTAAATCAGTCCGGGGTTTTACGGATATTTTGTCTCTCAGGAGTTGTGCCAGACTTAGTGCACGAGAGTAGGCAAAGAACTCAGGCCAAGTTGTGCACTGCGGTATCAACAAATGCTGATCTCGGGAATTATGTTGATCCCGACTTGATCGAACGGGAAGCAAGCGTGCTCGCGGGGTTTAATTCGTGGGGCGACAGGCTGAGGACCGCCCAATGCGTTGTATTAGCGTCGTGATTGCGGATCGGCATCCCGTGGTTCTGCAGGGTTTGAGCAGCATGCTCGGTCAGCACCATGACTTCGACATCGTTGCGTCTTGCAATGACGGTACGAGCTGCATCGCGGCGATTCGGAATCTAGCGCCGGACGTCGCGGTTCTTGACGTCTCAATGCCGGGGTTGAGTGGTTTGGAGATTCTCGCGACCGCCATCTGCGAAAATCTTTCCACGCGACTGGTCTTTTTCACAGGAACTGCCGACGAACGAGAACTGGGTATGTCGGCCGCGGGCGACCGCTACAGCGTCATCCCGAAGGATGCGGAGCCGGAACTTCTGGTGCGGTCCTTGCGTCAGATCGCGGATGGCCATCGGCTGTTGCCGCTGCTATCCCCCGATCAAATCGTGTGTCGGGAGCAAGGCGCGGTGACGGAGAATGTACTGACCGCGCTGACGGATCGCGAGCGCCAGATCATGCGATTGGTGTCTGAAGGGTTGTCGAACAAGGAGATCGGACGCCGATTGAATATTGCCGACGGCACTATCAAAGTGCACCTTCATAACATCTTTCAAAAGCTTGAAATCAGCAACCGCACTGTGCTCGCCGCCATCGCCATTTCGCAAAATGGACGTGCCTCTTGGGAAACGGGAGCCAATTCCCCGTGACCGAGCGGCAGCAGGCCGCCACTCCATCGCGCATCGTGCTCAGTCTCAGGTCTTCCGAAAACGTGAACGCACCGATTTCCAGCATGGAGTTCGTTTGGCAATCGCGACGTGCTCAAGAATTGCACTCTGCGCGTTGAAAAGCTGCTAATGTCGGTCTGTTGGGGGCGACGTTGTCGCAGCTGGCGATAACGATCGCCGGGAGCGACGCACTACGGGCCAAAACTGGCCGATGCTTAGTGCTGCCGATGATGCATAGCCAAATGAAATTCTGGCACTCAGCCGAGCAATGGTTGCTCGGCAGCATGGTGCTCGCGTTGACAGCCGTGGCTTGCATTTGGATCCTGCTCGCCCCCATACCGACGGTCTTTGCCAATTTGGCTGCCACCACGCTGCTCATCGCCTTGCTTCTCGTCTCCTTGATCATGACGCGCCTGATTAGGAGTACCCGCAGGCAACTGGCAGCCGCGCTACAGGGCCGGGCGAGCGCCGAACAAGCAGAAATGGAGCTGCGGCGGGCCGTCGACGCAATACCCGCGCTTGTTTGGAGCGCCATGCCCGACGGTTCACGTGATTTCCATAGTCAGCGTTGGCTGCAATTTACGGGGCTTTCGGCGGATGAGGCAGGCGGCGAAGGCTGGATTGCGACATTGCATCCGCAAGACCGCGCAGCGGCCGTGGACGGCTGGCGCTCAGCTGTTGCAACCGGAAAACCGCTCGAACTCGAAATTCGCGGGCGGAGCGCTGATGGAGAATACCGCTGGT
>JBJMTR010000137.1:0-6914 GCA_045811565.1 Bradyrhizobium sp. | reverse complement strand
GAAGGGCAAATAGGGTCACGACCGCTGATGGGTGCACGGCCGCCGACCAGGGCGGCCTTACCCTTTTTGAAACAGCTGTAGGCACGCGGCTGCGTCGGGCTTCCCCGATTTTTTCAGCTCCGTGGCTTTTTTAACTGACCCGCGTTTGAACAGACCGGCGCCAATCTCAGGATCAGTGCTTGCCCGCGCACACCGAGCAGCGTCTTTAGTGTGGCGTCGATTATGAGTTCGGCAGCATCCAGCGAGCTGTGCTGGGCCATTGCGGACACAATGCGGACACGGGCCAGAAACGCTTTGCGATGTAGTCAGAAATTCAAGAAGTGCCCGGCTTTATTGGTGCGGGCGGTGGGAGTCGAACCCACACGATGTTGCCATCGAGGGATTTTAAGTCCCTTGCGTCTACCAATTCCGCCACGTCCGCTTATGCCCAAGGCGACCAGTATCTAGCGCGTTTGTCGGCGAAGTGGAAATAGCTAATCTTGGCCGAATATACGCTATTTCAATAGTTTAGTGTGGGGACAACGAGTCGGCTGCCGCCGTTGCGAGGTCGCATCAGCGCGCGCGCTTCCCCGCACGAGCCTCAATCCCGACATCTGCGGCTGCTTTAGCCAATCTCAACATTGTCCGTTTACGAAGATCCGATGACGTTTCGCTCCGCCCGCCGCCAAAAATTGCCGCGCGTCGCCGTTACCGCAGTGCTGTTTGCGCTCGGAAGCGCGCTCTCCGGCTGCGCGCAGATGGGCGAAAGCATGTCGTCGGCGTTCGCCGATCCGGCTAAATACGATCTATACGAGTGCAAGCAGCTGGAGCCGGAGCGCAAGACGCTGGCGAACCGGGCGGCGGAACTGCAGGGATTAATGGCGAAGGCAGAAACCGGCGTCGCGGGATCCGTGGTGGCCGAGGTTGCCTATCGCAACGATTACATCGCCGTGCGCGCCCAGCAGAAGCTCGCCGAGGAAGCCTGGCGACGCAACAAGTGCCAGGAGACGATACCGGCTGCACCGATGACGGTTGCGCCTTCCATCCCGTCTGCCAGCGCCAAAGGCGCGCGTTCATCGCCCCGGCCGCATTGACATTCAAGCTTTTCCGGCTGCGCCCGAAATTCTCACGCTCGCCAGTCGTAGATCCAGTCCTGCCGCGCCAGCATTTGCGTCGGGCCCATCGCCTTGATGGCGAGGTCGCGCGCCAACGCCAGAGGTCCCGAGAGGTGATAGATGTGACCCTGTCGTCGCGCGAGGCGCTGGACCCGCAACACCCGCGCGCGGCGCAGCTTTGCATAACGCCTCAGCGCCGCCGGTATGCCCGAAATGTTTTCGCCAGCGCTATCGCGAACCGATTCGCCAAGGGACTTGGCGAGCACGGCCGCATCCTCGATCGCCATTCCCGCGCCCTGTGCAGCAAAGGGCAGCATCGCGTGCGCGGCATCGCCAAGCAGCGCGACCGAATTTGCGGTCCATTCGCCGATATCAGGTAGCGTGAACAGCGCCCATTTCCGCCATTCATCGACGGCGCCGACCAGCATTCGCGCGCTCGCGGGCCATCGCGCCGATCCGAACGTATTCTTGATCTCGGTGGTATCGCCGGGCGCGCTCCAGCCCGGCCTGTTCCAGGTTCCTGATACGATAGCGACGACATTGATCTGGCGCGCAGCCGAAATCGGATAGGCAACGAGGTGGGCGTCCGGTCCCATCCAGAGCTGGACGCTCCGCGCGGTATATTCGCGCGGCAACGCGGTCGCCTCCAGTGTCCCGCGCCAGGCGATCAGGCCGGAGAATTCCGGCTGCACTCCCGGAAACAGATGATTCCGCACCGACGACCAGATGCCGTCGGCGCCGATCAGCCCTGCCGCCAGTTCGTGCTGCCGCGCCATGCCGCTGCGCGAAACGACCGTCAGCCCCTTGGCATGCTTGGTCACGTCCTCGAATTGGCAGCCGAGCCTGAGCTCGATGTCGGGATGGTCGTTGACCTCCGCCTGCAGCGCCGCCTGCAAGTCGGCACGATGCATGACCCAATAGGGGGCGCCGGCGCGGCAGCTGGCGGCTTCGCCAAGTGGAAGGCGTGCGATCTCGCCGCCTGTACGTACGCTCATGATGTTGATGGCCTCGGGCGTCACCGCGCGCGCGGCGAGCCGCGGCTGCAGTCCGAGTTCCACCAGGATGCGGCTGGCATTAGGCGAAAGCTGCAGCCCGGCGCCGGCTTCTTCCAGCCGTTCAGCCTTTTCCAGGACAACGACGCGGAAGCCGTGGGCAGCGAGCGCAAGCGATGCGGTTAGTCCTCCGATCCCCGCGCCAGCGACGACGATGGTGCGCGTAATCGCCACTAGAGCTGTTCCGTTCTGATTGAATCAGAACGGGGCTCCAGCATTTTGTTTTGACGCGTTTTCTTCACGCGAACCGGTGCCCACTTCGCTCGAAACGCTCCAGCCGATCAGGCGACCTTATCCTTCAGCACGCATTCAGGCGGCCGGGCTTCGCCGGCGGCGAGGTCGGGAGCGTAACGATAGAGCGTCGAGCAGTACGGGCAGATGATCTCGTTGTCATTGCCGAGATCGAGGAAAACATGCGGATGGTCGAACGGCGGATTGGCGCCCACGCACATGAATTCCTGCGAGCCGATCTCGATTACCGAGACCCCGGCATCGTTGTGGAAGTGCGGGACGACATGGTCGGACATCTATATTCACCTTGAATAGCAATGACGGACGGACGCAATCAACGCGATGCGGCACTGCGAAATGCCGCGCACCATACTGGCGGGTACAGTTGATTCCTAGAGGCCCCGATCGCTCATTTGCTCATGCAAATTCGACACAATCTTGTCGTCCCAGAGAAGCCCTTCTTTCGTCGGGGCTGTTGTGTCGTAAATACGGCATCCTATTTTGAGGGCAGCAAAACCCTGGGTTTTCGGGATGAAATATGCGCGGTTCAGTTTAGCTGTGGCAGGGATGGCGATCAGCGCCGCCGTGGGGGCGGCGTTATGGCCGAATGCCCGCGACGCCTTTGCCATCCTGGCTGCACAAGATGAGCCGGCGCAATTGGCTGACATTACGATCAATTCTGTTTTGCGGAATAACCAGGCGCTGATTGAAGATAACATCGACGCCGCGCTTGCCGCCGGCGATGCCGATCTCGCCAACAGCTTTATCGAGCTCGCGCGTGAGAAAAACCTCGCTGTCAGCGATGCGCTCGCGACGCGCGTGCGCGATGCCGTCGCCGAGGAAAGTTCCACCTCGCATTTCGCAAAGCGCTTTGCCACTGGGCTCGTGACCGGCAACGCTGACGATGTCGCGAGCCTCTCGGGTACTGTCGCGGGCGATCTGTTCGTGTTCGGCGACATCAGAGACGTGGTGCGCGAAGGCAAGCATCTGGCGATGGGCGAGGATACCGATCGGCTGGTGCTGGGCCTTGCGACCATAGGGCTCGTGGTGACTGCGGCGACCTATATCTCGGTCGGCGGCGCGGCGCCGGTGCGCGCCGGTCTGTCGCTCGTGAAGGATGCGCGCAAGGTGGGCCGGCTGGGCGAGGGGCTGACGCAATGGGCCGGCCGCTCGGCGCGCGAAGTCGTTGATACGCCCTTGCTGCAGCAGGCGGTTGCTTCCGGTTCGGTGCTGCGGCCGCGTGAGACGGTGAGCGCGATCAGGGCAGCGTTCCGCGCGGAAAAGGCCGGCGCCCTGGTGCGTCTCGCGAAGGATGTCGGGCGCGTCGGCGAGAAAGCGGGCACGCGCGGCGCGCTCGATACGCTGCGCATTGCCGAAGGCCCGAAGGATATTTCGCGCGCCGCGCGACTTGCGGAATCCAGGGGCGGCCAGACCCGTGCGATTCTAAAGCTGCTCGGTCGCGGTGCGCTGCTGCTGGCGGCAGGGGCATTCAATCTGACGATGTGGGTGTTCGGCGCGCTGCTTGCGCTGTTCGGCTTTCTGTCGTCGATCAAGGCGACCACCGAGCGCGCTACAGAGGCGTGGCTGCGGCGCAAGAGGGCGCGGACCTTGCGCAAACAGCTGGCGGCAACCCGCTCGCCATCGGACCCCACGCTGGCGGGCCTGGCCGCGCACGGCTAAGCTTCCCGATCGTTTCGCGATCGCCGATCCCTTAAATCTCCCAACAAAAAAATGGAACTGACGATGCCGAGTTTTCACAACGGCGCTGTTGAAATTGCCTATCTCGACGAAGGCGAGGGCGATCCGATTGTTCTCGTCCACGGATTTGCCTCCAGCAAAAACGTGAATTGGGTCTATCCCACCTGGGTCTCCGAGCTGAAGAAAGACGGCCGCCGCGCGATTGCACTCGACAATCGCGGTCACGGCGATTCCACGAAGCTCTACGACGCCGCGCAGTATGACATCGCGACGATGGCCGGAGATGTCATTGCACTGATGGATCACCTTCAGCTCGATCGTGCCGATATGATGGGTTATTCGCTGGGATCGCGAATGACGGCGGTACTCGCGCTGAGCCAGCCGCAGCGGCTGCGTTCGGCTATACTCGGCGGCATCGGAATCGGACTGATCGAAGGCGGCGGGCCCGGTGAAAACGTGGCGAGCGCGCTGGAAGCGCCGTCACTGGAGGACGTGAGCGATCCGGTCGGACGAACCTTCCGTGCCTTTGCCGACCAGACCCGCTCCGACCGCCGCGCACTCGTCGCGTGCCTGCGTGGCTCGCGACGCCTGATGACGACGGATGAAGCCAAACGCATCAATGTACCGGTCCTGATCGCCGTCGGCACGAAGGACGAAATCGCGGGCTCGGCGCAGGCGCTCGGAAAAATCATTTCGGGGTCGGAAGTGCTTGATATCCCGAACCGCGATCACATGCGGGCGGTCGGCGACAAGGTCTACAAGGCTGGTGTCACCGACTTCCTGTCGCGAAGAGAATGATCTTCTACCAAATTCGCCGCTTTGGGCCGCTTGATTTCCCGGGATTCCCGACCACTTGCACAAGACATCTTTAGGGAAGCATGTGGCGTGGTTTACTTTTGACTCGAGCGTTCTGGTACAACCGTCCGTCCGCCGTGCTATAAGGCCGACCAACAAGTGAATTTGCGGGAGCAGCCCATGGCAGTGCATCAGGTCAATCCGCAGGGCGGCAAGCTGGCCGCGCTCGACCCGATCTGGGATCGCGTACGAAGCGAAGCGGAGGACATTGTGCGCCGCGAGCCCGAGCTTGCCTCCTTCATCTATTCGACTGTGCTGCATCATGACCGGCTGGAAGATTCCGTGGTGCATCGGCTTGCCGAGCGGCTCGATCATTCGGCGCTGTCGGGCGATTTGATCCGCCAGAGCTATGACGAGGCGCTGCGCGACGACCCCGACATCGGCAATGCCTTCCGCGCCGATCTGGTCGCCGTCTACGACCGCGATCCCGCGACTTCGCGCTTCATCGATCCCTTGCTCTATTTCAAGGGCTTTCATGCGCTGCAGACCCATCGCCTGGCGCACTGGCTCTACCGGAAGGGCCGCAAGGATTTCGCCTATTACCTGCAAAGCCGCTCATCGGCGGTATTCCAGACCGACATCAACCCGGCGGCGAGGATCGGCCGCGGTATCTTTCTCGACCACGCTACCGGTTTCGTCTGCGGCGAGACCGCTGTCATCGAGGACGACGTCTCGATCCTGCATGGCGTCACGCTTGGGGGTACCGGCAAGGAGAATGAGGACCGTCATCCCAAGATTCGCCATGGCGTGCTGATCGGTGCCGGTGCCAAGATTCTCGGCAATATCGAGATCGGCCATTGCGCGCGCATCGCTGCCGGCTCGGTCGTCGTCAAGCCGGTGCCCCACAACGTCACCGTCGCTGGCGTCCCAGCCAAGATCGTCGGCGAGGCCGGCTGTGCCGAGCCGTCGCGCACGATGGATCAGATGCTCCACGCGACCGGGCTTTGATTTTATTGGCTTTCTGACCTGCCGATCTTTGTGAAGATACGGCCATCGCGTTTTCGAGCGAAGTGAAGGCCGGTTCGCGTCAGAAAACGCGTCAAAATAAAGAATAGAGCCTCTCGATTCTGGAACCGAAAGGCTCTAGCGATCTGCGCCGTCTCGTCCTAAAACCTCCCGGAAAACCATAGATCCGATTGGAGACTGCCGTGGACGTTCAGGAAGTCAGGAAGCTCGACGCCTATCTCAAGCGCGTATTCGGCAATCCCAAGATTCGCGTGGTGCCGCGTCCGAAAAAGGACGACTCGGCCGAGGTCTATATCGGCGAGGAATTCATCGGCGTGCTGTTCGTCGATGATGAAGACGACGATCGCTCGTTCCAGTTTCAGATGGCGATCCTCGAGGAAGATCTCGCCGGATAGCGATTTACCCCTTCGATCCGCGCAACTGCGCCGTCAAACGGTCAAGCGCGCCAGCGACTTCGCGCCAACGCGAGAGCCAGCTCCGTGGAAAGCGGAACGTCAGGTCAGCGCCGTCGATGCGGCGTTCCGCGAGGCACATGCCGGGCGTTGCCGCGTCGCGCGTGCAGCGCGCATTGAAGCCGGCGGCGGTCGCCGCGAACAAATCCTCGCCGCCATAAGGCGTACCGTCGCGAAACGCGCGCAGCATCAATCCGTCATCGAGCGGCGTCGAAGTCTGCTCGAGGTAACGCGGATAGATCGTGCGAACGCGGGCATCCGGCGCGAGCGAGTCATGGTGTGCCGCGATCGACGCGAATATCCGATCGATCGGTTGCACCTTTTCCTCGACCGTATCTGCGCCGACGCGCTTTGGCGCCTCGGGCGGCTCGAGCGAGGGATAGGTGAAGGAGAGATCGACGCGTTCCTGCGGCCCGGAGTGGCGCTGTATTTTCACGCGCACCGCTGCCGCCGGCACGTTGAACAGCGTAGCTCCAACACTGACGGGCAGGCGTGCGGGACTGCTGGAAGGACTGGTGCCCCAGCTCGGCCACAGCAAATAGGTGACTAGCGCGATCGCGGCTGTT
>JBJMTR010000136.1:0-9691 GCA_045811565.1 Bradyrhizobium sp. | reverse complement strand
TGGCGCTGGTGGTGGATGAATATGGCGGCACCGATGGCCTGGTGTCGATCGAGGACATCGTCGAACAGATCGTCGGCGAGATCGACGACGAGCACGATAGCGACGAGCCGCCGTCGATCGTGCGGCAGGTGGATAATTCCTTCATTGCGGATGCTCGCGCGAGCCTCGACGACGTCCGCTCGGTGATCGGTGAGGAATTCGTTACCGGTGAAGCCGGCGAGGAAGTCGAGACGCTTGGCGGCTATCTCGTGTCGTATGTCGGCCGCCTGCCGGTGCGCGGCGAAGTCATTTCAGGCCCCGGAAATTTCGAGGTCGAAGTGCTGGATGCCGATCCGCGGCGGGTCAAGCGCCTGCGCATCGCGGCCCGCAAGGAGCGCACTGCGCCGCGTACCCAGCGCGACAGAAGCCGCCGCGAGGCGGCGCCCGATTCAGGCACGCCGCAGGCCAATGACAACACGCCCCCGTCGTCCGGAGATGGAGCCGGGTCGCAGTGAACCTCACCAAAAAACTCCGCGCGGCTGCTCTCGCAATAATCTTAAGCTGGGGCTGGAAGCGCGCGGTTATTGCGCTGCTGGCCGGCGCCCTGTCGGCGCTTGCCATGGCCCCCTTCAACGCCTGGCCGGTGCTGTTCCTGACCTTTCCCGTCGCCGTCTGTCTGATCGACGGCGCCGCGTCTGGACGATGGCGCGGCGTGCCGGCAGCCGCGATATCGGGCTTCTGGTTCGGGCTCGGCTACTTCGTGCCGGGACTTTACTGGATCGGCTACGCCTTTCTGGTCGACGCACCGACCTTCGCCTGGCTGATGCCCTTCGCGGTTCTGGGCCTTCCGGCCTATCTCGCGCTGTTTCCCGCGCTCGGCTTCGCGCTGGCGCGCCTGTTCTGGACCAAGGACGCGTCACGCGTCCTGGCGCTCGCGGTCGGCCTGACGTCAACTGAATGGCTGCGCGGCCATGCGCTGACAGGATTTCCGTGGAATGCACTCGGCTACGCGCTGTCAGAACCGCTGGCGCTGGCGCAGACCGCCTCGCTGATCGGGCTGTGGGGCATGACATTCCTGGCGGTAGCGATCTTCGCAAGCCCCGCCGCGCTGATCGATGGACGTTCGCGTGGACCAAAGCCCTGGCTGGCACCGATCGCAGCGCTGCTGCTGCTCGCGGCCATGCTGATTTTCGGCGCCGTGCGATTGACGCTGCAGCCGACGACCATGGTCGCTAACGTCAAGCTGCGCATCATGCAGCCCAACCTGCAGCAGGACGTCAAATTCAACTACGCGGCCAAAGCGGAGGTGATGCAAAAATATCTGACGCTTTCGGATCGCGCTTCCGGGCCGCAATCCACCGGCGTGCGCGACACGAATATATTGATCTGGCCGGAATCGGCGTTTCCGTTTTTTCTGACGCGCGAAGCGGACGCGATGGCGCAGATTGCCGATCTCCTGCCCAAGGGCACCGTGCTGATCACCGGCTCGGTGCGCGCGCCCGATCTACCGCCCAGCGTCCGCGTAACGCGCGCGTATAACTCCATTTATGTCATTGACCATGATGGCAGCGTGCTGTCGGTTTACGACAAGCTGCATCTGGTGCCGTTCGGCGAATATCTGCCGTTTCAGGATCTGATGGAAAAACTCGGCTTCGTGCAGCTGACGAAAGTTATCGGCGGATTCATTCCGGGCACGCGCCGCCGCGCGATGGAAATACCGGATGCCCCGCGTGTGCTACCGTTGATTTGCTACGAAGCGATCTTTCCCGGCAATGTTGCGCCGCGCGATGATCGCCCCGGCTGGATGGTCAACCTGACCAATGACGGCTGGTTTGGAATTTCGACCGGTCCCTACCAGCATCTGCAGCAGGCGCGTCTGCGCGCGATTGAGGAAGGGCTGCCCATGGTGCGGGCAGCCAACACCGGCATTTCCGCGGTCATCGATTCGTCCGGGCGGATTGTCGCACGCCTCGGGCTCGGCACCGAAGGCGTGCTGGATAGCAAGCTGCCGGCTGCCTTGCCGCCGACAATTTACGCGCGCGTCGGCGATATTCCCGCAACGATCATGATGGCGGCCGCACTGTTGCTTGTGACCCGGCGGCGTGCTGCCCGACGAAAGCGCTGACATCGGCATATCGTCGGTTGTTTGCGTCGGCTGGAAAGTTCGACATGCGTGATCGCGCCAGTTGACAGACCGACTGCGCCCTTCGCATTCTACCGTTCGAACGAAAGCAGAAATCCGGTCAGCTCATTGCTCAAATTGTTCGCATTTGTCTCCGATCCTCCGAGCAGGATTTGACGGTACTGGCGCCTGAGGCGTAGCTGGCTTGCATCTTGCCTCATCCCGGCGCGTAATCCCTAGGAGTGTTGGAGATGTCGACCAAAGCGCCGAACCCGGTTGACAAATATGTCGGCAGTCGTGTCCGCATGCGTCGGATCATGCTGGGCATGAGCCAGGAAAAGCTGGGCGAAGCCTTGGGCCTCACCTTCCAGCAGGTGCAGAAATACGAAAAAGGCACGAACCGGGTCGGGGCCAGTCGTCTGCAACAGATCTCCGAAGTATTGCACGTGCCGGTATCGTTCCTGTTCGACGGCGGCCCGAGCGGCGCGGCCGCTGGCAACGGATTCGGTGAAGGCTCTTCGCCGGCCTACGTCTCCGATTTTCTCGCGACCTCCGAAGGCCTGGCGCTGACCCGCGCCTTCACCCGCATCACCGACGCCAAGCTTCGCCGCAGTATCGTCGATTTGGTCGAGCAGATCGCCGCACGCGAAGGGCCCGACGAGCGCTGATCAGAACTGTCATTTGACAACTACCATTCCGGGGCGCGAGTGAAACGAGCGAGCTTTGATGTGCAGCCGCCCATCGGACAATCCATGACCACCATCAGGACACGGATGCCGGCCTACGCCAAGCATGGCGCATCCCGGAATGACGGCATCCAACTTTCGACAGGGCCATAGCATGCCGACCACAGCCAATCCTTTTGAAGTCAACGAGATTCTAGAAGGCATCCGCCGCTGGGTCGAGATCGAGACGCCGACCGAAGCGCCTGAGCAGGTCAATAAGCTTGCCGACATCGTCGCCGAGGGCTATCGCGGCCTGCCGGCGACCATCGAGCGGATCGCGGGACATAGCGGATGCGGTGATCATCTCGTCGCACGTTCGTCATGGGGACAGAACGAGCCGGGAATCCTGGTGCTGAGCCATCTCGACACCGTTCACCCCTTGGGCTTCATCGAGCGGCTGCCGTTCAAGATCGACGGCGATAGTGCCTTCGGCCCGGGCATCTATGACATGAAAGGCGGCGCTTATCTCGCCTATCATGCTTTCCGCCAGGTCTGCGCCAACGGTGCGCGCGCGCCGCTTGGGGTAACCCAGCTCTTCGTCTCCGATGAGGAAATCGGCAGCCCAACCTCACGGGCGCTGATCGAGGCGGAAGGGCGGAGAGCGAAATATGTGCTGGTGACCGAGCCAGCCCGCGATGGCGGAAAGATCGTCACCGGGCGCAAGGGCGTCGCGCGCTTCGAAATCCACATCAGGGGCGTGCCGTCCCATGCCGGCACGCGGCCGGAGGATGGCCGCAGCGCGATCCGCGAACTCGGCAACGTCATCAGGACGTTGGAGGCGATGAACGATCTCAAGCGCGGCATCACCGTCAATGTCGGTTTGGTCAGAGGCGGCACCAAGCCGAACGTGATTGCGGAAGAAGCCTATGCCGAAGTCGACATGCGCGTGCCGACCATCGCCGACGCCGACGAGCTGGTGCCAACAATCCTCAATCTGAAGTCGCGTACCGATGGCGTCAGCGTAAAAGTGGTCGGCGAGTTGAACCGCCCGCCCTATGAGAAGAGCAATGCCGGCGCCGCGCTGTACGATCATGCCAAAACGCTGGCGGCCGAGATCGGCTTTGATCTGATTGATACGTCGACCGGCGGCGGCTCCGACGGCAATTTCACCGCGCCGCATACCGCGACCCTCGACGGTCTCGGCGTCGACGGCAAGGGCGCCCATACGCATTACGAGCAGATGTATATTTCGTCGATCGAGCCACGGGCGCGGCTGTTGCATCGGCTTTACCAGACACTGCGATGAGCATCGCAAGCCGAGACCCCAGAGATCACGACGTGCCGCCGGACGATGGCGCGTCCGCGCATGCGCATGGGTCGTTCTTCGGCCGGCGCAAGGGCCACAGGCTGCGCATCCGCCAGGCCGACCTGATCGAGCATCTGCTGCCGCGTCTTGCGCTCGATATCGAAAGTCCTGCTCCAGCCGATCTCACCGATGTATTCGATGGGCCACTTGAGAGCATCAGGCTCGAAATCGGATTCGGCGGCGGCGAGCATTTGATCGCGGAAGCGCGCGCGTTTCCCAATATCGGCTTCATCGGCTGCGAGCCCTATGTCAATGGCATGGCAAAAATCCTGACGCAGATCGAAGCGCACAATATCGGCAACATCCGCCTGTTCGCCGGCGACGCCGCCGAGTTGCTCGCATGGACGCCGGCGCGGTCGATGCTGCGGATCGACCTGATCCATCCCGATCCATGGCCGAAGCGGCGGCACTGGAAGCGGCGCTTTGTGCAGGACAAGACGGTGGCCGCAATGGCGCGCGTTCTCAAACCCGGCGGCGAATTTCGCTTCGTCAGCGATATCGACGATTACTGCGCCTGGACGCTGGCGCATCTCGCCCGTTCGCCGGATTTCCTCTGGACCGCGGACCGCGCCTCCGACTGGCAGTTGCCATGGCCGGATTACACCATGACGCGTTATGGACGTAAGGCCGAGCGCGAGGGACGTAAGGCGACGTATTTGCGGTTTCGGCGCACGGGGTGAACCCAAGCGTCGTTCCGGGATGCGCCACTTGGCGCAGGCCCGCGTTGGGAACGTTGAGCAACGCGGTCGCTGTCGTCATAAAGCTGCCTAGACCGGCCGCATTGCCGGGTTTTCCGACAATCCTGGGTAGTGTTCGTGAACGAAGGATTAGATTGGGCCCGCCCCAGGCGCGCAAAATCGCTCCATCGGCGCTGGCGGGCCTTGCCGGATCACGGGAAAACCGCTATATCAGCAGCAACTTATAGTTCTCATACGATCGCGTATTGAGAGTGGGCCCCCCGGGACCCGCTCTTTTTTATTACCTGAACGAACCCAGCTATTCTGGGTGCAGTTTGGGTAGCGCCACCGGGCCGTTAAGACCCGGCTAACCAACACAACAGACAGCTCAGACCGCCTTTGACACTGGACATGATCGATCCAACCGCTGGTTCCGTGGATGCCGAACTGCTCGCCGAGCCGCGCCTCGTCGTGGAGCCCGGCGCCGCGGCGCGCGTCTCTGCGGTCGCCACGCCGGTCCTGCAGGGCATGGGCTATCGCCTGGTGCGGATCAAGATCACCGGCGAGGCCGGCTGCACGGTCCAGGTCATGGCGGAACGGCCAGATGGATCGATGCAGATCGAGGATTGCGAGGCAATTTCGAAGGCGCTGTCGCCGGTGCTCGACATCGCCGATCCGATCGACCGGGCCTATCGGCTGGAGATTTCCTCGCCGGGCATCGACCGCCCGCTGGTGCGGCGTTCCGATTTCGAGCGCTATGCCGGTCATCTCGTGAAAATCGAGATGGCGGTCGCGCATCAGGGCCGCAAGCGATTCCGCGGCACGCTGAAAGGCGTTGAAGGCGATGCCGTGCGCCTGCATCGGGATGACACCCGCCCGGGCGAAGATGCCGAGGTCCTGTTGGTGATGGAAGATATCGCCGAAGCTCGGCTGGTTCTGACCGACGAGCTGGTCGCGGAATCGATGCGGCGCGGCAAAGCCGCGGAGCGCGAATTGCGCCGCGAACTCGGGCTTGAACCGCCGCCGCCGGCGCATGCGAAGAAAAGCGATCCGGCGAAAAGCCAGAAGCCGAAGGCGAACCCCGGCAAGAACCCGGCGCCGACGAATACCAAACAACACCGCCTCGCCGCAGAACGGCTGCGCCGGGGCGACATCGATCCTACCGAAGGAGACTAGGCCATGGCAGTCAGTGCCAACAAACTCGAACTGCTGCAAATCGCAGACGCAGTCGCGCGCGAAAAGTCGATCGACCGCGGAATCGTGATCGCGGCAATGGAGGACGCCATCGCCAAGGCGGCGCGCGCGCGCTACGGCAGCGAGACCGACGTTCACGCCGAGATCGATGCCAAGAAGGGCGAGCTCAGGCTGTCGCGCCACATGCTGGTGGTCGATCACGTCGAGAACTCGGCGAACCAGATCTCGCTGGCGGATGCGCAGCGCGCCAATCCGGGCGCCCAGGTCGGCGACACGATCGCCGATACGCTGCCGCCGCTGGAATACGGCCGTATCGCCGCGCAATCCGCCAAACAGGTGATCGTGCAAAAGGTGCGTGAGGCCGAGCGCGACCGGCAGTATCAGGAATTCAAGGACCGCATCGGCGATATCGTCAACGGTGTCGTCAAGCGCGTCGAGTATGGCAGCGTGATCGTCGATCTCGGCCGTGGCGAAGCGATCATCCGCCGCGACGAAATGCTGCCGCGCGAGGTGTTCCGCAACGGCGACCGCGTCCGCGCCTATATTTTTGACGTGCGGCGCGAGACCCGCGGCCCGCAGATCTTCCTGTCCCGTACCCATCCGCAATTCATGGCGAAACTGTTCGCGCAGGAAGTGCCGGAAATCTATGACGGCATCGTCGAGATCAAGGCGGTGGCCCGCGATCCCGGCTCCCGCGCGAAAATCGGCGTGATTTCGCGGGATTCATCGGTGGATCCGGTCGGCGCCTGCGTCGGCATGCGCGGCTCGCGCGTGCAGGCCGTGGTCAATGAATTGCAGGGCGAGAAGATCGACATCATCCCGTGGTCACCCGATATCGCGACCTTCGTCGTCAACGCGCTGGCACCGGCCGAGGTCGCCAAGGTCGTGATCGACGAAGACCGCGAGCGCATCGAGGTCGTCGTCCCCGACACCAACAACCAGCTGTCGCTGGCGATCGGCCGCCGCGGCCAGAACGTGCGGCTCGCCTCGCAACTGACCGGCTGGGACATCGATATCCTGACCGAGCAGGAAGAATCCGAACGCCGCCAGGCCGATTTCGAAAACTCCACCCGGGTCTTCATGGAAGCGCTCAATGTCGACGAGGTGGTCGGTCAGCTGCTGGCGTCGGAAGGCTTTACCTCGGTCGAGGAACTCGCGCTGGTCGATGCCAGGGAACTCGCCAGCATCGAAGGTTTCGACGAGGAAACCGCCAACGAATTGCAGAACCGCGCCAAGGAACATCTGGAGCGGCTCGAGAGCGAACTGGAGAACAAGCGCAGGGAACTCGGCGTCGAGGACGCCTTGAAAACCGTGCCGGGCGTGACCTCCAAGATGCTGGTGAAGTTCGGCGAGAACGACATCAAGACGCTGGAGGATCTCGCCGGTTGCGCGACCGACGATCTGGTCGGCTGGACCGAGCGCAAGGAGGGCGGCGAGCCGACCAAGCACGCCGGTTTCCTCGATGGGACCGAGATTTCGCGCGAAGACGCCGAAGCGATCATCATGCAGGCGCGCGTCAAGGCGGGCTGGATCACCGAGGCCGACCTCGCCAAGCAGTCTGAGGCGGCCGAAGCCGCCGAAGACCAGCCAGCCTGATCCGACGGTTCTCACGGAGATGCCCCCCGCATGCTCGCATTGGCTGACCCCGATCTGGACCATGGGCCGCGGACCGACAAGTCCGCGACCATGCGGACGTGCGCGGTCAGCCGCGAGGTGCGGCCGATCGACGAACTGATCCGGTTCGTCGTTGGGCCCACGGGCGACGTAGTTCCGGATGTGAAACGCAAGCTTCCGGGCAGGGGTCTTTGGATTACCGCCTCGCGCCGGACGGTTGCGGAAGCGGTGCGGCGTCACCAGTTTAGCAGGGGCTTTAAGCGTGACGTCCGCGTCGCGCCGACCCTTCCCGCCGACACCGAAGGCTTGCTGGTGCGCAGCGCAACGGAGGCGCTGGCCATGGCCGCCAAGGCGGGCCAGGTGGTCTCCGGTTTCAGCAAGGTCGAGGCCGCCCTGCAGCAGCGGGAAATCGCAGCCCTGATCCACGCCTCCGACGGCGCGGCGGACGGAATCCGCAAATTGGACGCGGTGATGCGGCAAACCGGCGGAAAACATGGTGAATCGCCGGAAATTCCGGTCGTCAATGTTTTGACATCGGCAGAATTGGATTTGGCACTGGGCCGGTCAAATGTGATACATGCTGCGCTGCTCGCGGGCCCGGCGGGCAAGACGTTCCTGTCGCGCTGCCAGATGCTGGTCCGATACCGGATGGCCGATGACGACAAGACCGCCGGCGCGGCAAGAAATTCTAGAGCATGATCCGGAAAAGTGGGGACCGGTTTTCCGAAAGGATCATGCTCAAATAAAAGGACGGAGCGGGACGACCATTCGAGGTCGTCACGCGCTACGAAGACTGCTTCAACGACGCGTGCGGAGACGCACAACGAAACGAGATTGGGACTGCTGAATGGTTGATACCAAAACGCCTGGCGACAAGACTTTGAGTGTTCCGACCAAGACCTTGAGCCTGAAGCCGCGGGTCGAGACGGGCACCGTGCGCCAGAGCTTCAGCCATGGCCGGACCAAGCAGGTCGTGGTCGAAAAGCGCGGCAAGCGCCGCGTCGGTGGCGAGGGGCCCGCAACTGAAGCCCATGCGCCGGAGCCGGCCGCCAAGGTTGCGGCCGCGCCGGCTAAAGCGCCACTCGGCCGCCCGGCTCCTGCTGCTCCGCCGCGCGCCGGATCGGGCGTGGTATTGCGCACGCTCACCGAAGACGAGCGTTCCGCGCGCGCCAGCGCTCTCGCCGATGCGAAGGTTCGCGACATCGAAGAGCGCCGTCAGGCCGAAGAGGAAGCCAAGCGCCGCGCCAGCCGGGAAGGCGTCGAGCAGGCCGAACGCGAGGCCGCCGAGGCCCGCCGCAAGGCGGAAGAGGAGCGTCACCGCCAGGAAGAAGAAGCCAAGCGCAAGGCGGAACTCGAAGCCAAGCGGCGTTTTGGCGAAACCGAAGCCAAGCCCGCGGCGGCGGCACCGGCGACTGCCCGTGCCCCGGCGCCGGTGGCCAAGGCGCCCGGTGTTGCCGTTGAAGTCGAAGAGGATGAAGGTCCGCGCCAGATCCGCCGCGGGCCCGGCGGGGCCATGCGCCCTGTGGCAGCCCCCAAAACGACCCACAAGCCAGGGCCGCAGAAGGAACGCGGCCGCCTGACGGTGGTTACGGCGCTCAATGCCGATGACGTGCGCGAGCGCTCGATCGCCTCGTTCCGCCGCCGCACCCAGCGCCTGAAGGGCCATGCGTCGAACGAGCCGAAGGAAAAACTGATTCGCGAGGTCACGGTCCCGGAAGCCATCACCATCCAGGAACTCGCCAACCGCATGTCCGAGCGTGCGGTCGACGTCATTCGCCTGCTGATGAAGCAGGGCGCGATGCACAAGATCACCGACGTGATCGACGCCGACACCGCGCAGCTGATCGCCGAGGAACTGGGCCACACCGTCAAGCGCGTCGCCGCTTCCGACGTTGAGGAAGGCCTGTTCGACGTCGTCGACGATTCAACCGATACCGAACCGCGCTCGCCGGTGGTTACCGTGATGGGCCACGTCGATCACGGCAAGACCTCGCTGCTCGACGCGCTTCGCCATGCCAACGTGGTCTCCGGCGAAGCCGGCGGCATCACCCAGCATATCGGCGCCTATCAGGTG
>JBJMTR010000135.1:0-12262 GCA_045811565.1 Bradyrhizobium sp. | reverse complement strand
GGCGTCCTGGCTGACGCTCGGCGGCGGCGGCGGCCCGGCATCGATGATCACCGTCATCGCACCGGCATCGAGCCGCTGGAACCCGGTGTGCGGCATGTTCGCCATCGGCACGCCGTGGGTATCGTCATAGGCGAGCAGGGTGGCCACCAGATCGGACGCTGCATTGCTCATGCCGTTGAACAGCGCAAAACTGCCGTCGCCGTGGCGAAAGAAGCGCAGCATCGGCATCATGCGGTCGATTGCGTTCAATAGCGCCGCTGGCGGCGCGATGTTGCGGGCGGCAAAAGTTTGCCGCAGCGGCAGCAAATCGCTGAGCAAATCGACCAGCGCGCCGGGATTGCGCGAGATGTGCCCGCCGTCGGGCAGGATTTGCCGCTGCAATTCGTCGGAAAGCCGGCGCGTCGCCGAGCGGATGTGCCGTGCCTGATTGGCAAGGCAGAGCGCGGCGTAACACAGTGCGATCAGCACCTGCAGCCGCGGCACGCCGTCGACGATGTCCACCATCGCGTAGCGCAACTGGCGAATCTCGCGCGTCAGCCCGCGCAGATATTTGCGATAGAACTTGCCGTCAGTATCGCCGAGCACCAGCGGCGCCTGCGACAACAGCGAGATTACCCGCCGCGCCAGGACGTCGGCGCGGCGTTCCAGCGGCCGTTTGCGCGCTTGATTTGAGATCCAATCATCGATCAGCGAACGCGCGTTGGCGCGGGTCAGTGCTGTATCGGCGACGCGCAGGTGGCGCAGCCAGCCGAAGCCGAGGAGTGTGGCTTCCCAATCTTCCGACGGCGGCTCGAGCTCGAAGATCGAGCGGCCGTGGCAGGTCACGATCTTGCCGGCGAACACGAAACGGCCGGCGTAGATCTCGGCGGCGCGGGTGGCGTCGGCGGTGCGCAAATCATGCGGCGCAATGATCAGGCGGTCGGCGCGCCCCGGCCACAGCCGCGACAGCGCGACCGTGCCGCCGGTTGCGCGCGCCACCATGCGCCGCGCAAAGCGGCCTGCGATCAGCGTCGAGATGCGTCTGCGTTGAGCGACCGACACGCTTAAACCTTGAGGGGAGGAGGATCTTCTGGCGAATCCCTTTTTAATCCGGAAACGTCGCCAAGACACCATCTTGAAAGCGCGCGAATCAGCTGTGGCGTGGAAATTCCGGTTTAAAATCAGGATTTAACCAGCCGCGCCGCGTAAAAGCCGTCCAGCCCGGCAAGATGCGGGTCATCATGCGGCAAATGGCAGGGCAGGGTGCGCAGATCACCCGTCGGGGTGACGATCTCGGAGAGGCCAGCGACCTCGCTCGGCCCGATCGGCACGCGGCGCAGGCCCGATTCGGCGGCAAGAAGCGCCGATATTGCCAGTTCGCCTTCTTCCGGCTCCAGCGAGCAGGTGCAGTAGACCAGCGTTCCGCCGGGCTTCAGCAGCGCCACCGCCTTTTGCAGCAGTCGGCTTTGGAGGGCTGAAAGCGCCGCGATGTCGGTTTCTTGCCGCAGCCAGGCCACATCAGGGTGGCGGCGGATGGTGCCTGTCGACGTGCAGGGCGCATCCACCAGGACCCCGTCAAAGCTTCCATTGCCGCCCGGCCATTCGGCCGCATCGGCCACCACGTTCTCGGCCTGCAGCGAAAGCCGCGCGAGATTGTCGCGCAGCCGCGCCATCCGCGCCGGCGAGCGATCGACCGCGGTGACGAGGGCACCAGCATGGGCGAGCTGCGCCGTTTTGCCGCCGGGCGCGGCGCAGAGGTCGGCGATGGCCTTGCCGTTGAGGTCGCCGAACAGCCGCGCAGGTAGCGCGGCGGCGGCGTCCTGCACCCACCACTGGCCTTCCGAAAATCCCGGCAGCATCGTCACCGATCCCTGCAGCAGCGTGCGCACGGACCCCGTCGGCAGCGTCTCGCCGTGAAGGCGGCTCGCCCATTGCGGCGCGTCGGATTTCACCGTGAGATCGAGCGACGGCTCGTGGCTGATGGCGGACGCCATCGCTTTGGTGGTGGCCTCGCCGTAATGCGCGATCCAGCGCGAGAGCAGCCACGGCGGCAGATCCACCATTTGCGATTTGACCTCGTCGGTCAACGCTTGCCCCTCACGCGCGCAGCGGCGCAGCACCGCATTGACGAGGCCGGCATATTTCGCGGCGCGCCGGTCCGATTGCACCAGCCGCACCGACAGGTCGACGGCGGCGTGATCGGGGACATCCATCCACAGGATCTGCGCGGCCCCAATCAAAAGCGCGCTCTGCGCGCGCGGCGCATCGGTCGGTATGCCGCGGTCGAGCAGGCGCGACAGAAGATGGCCGAGCGTCCCTAACCGGCGCAGAATGGTCGACACCAGACGCCGCATCAAGGCGCGGTCGCGATCGGCGAGCGTCTTCAGGCCCGGGTGCGCGGCTGCACCGTCGAGCTGCTCGTCGAGTGTGCGATGCTTGTGCAAGAAGCCGTCGAGAATGTCGGCTGCGATCCGCCGCGCCGCGAGACCTGGCACTTCGGACGGGACTGCAAATCTTGAAGGAGGCATGGAGCGGGAATATCTCGGAAGGAAAGCGGATAACGCCTCGGCTCATGCCATTGAAATGAAAAACAGCTGTGGCATGCGAATATGCCAAATGTAAGAATCGCTTCCGACGATTGCACGATTGTGATGTCGGTGTCGCCGGAGCAACATACCAGTCGTGCCGCGAGAAAGCTTGGGATGACCGATAATCCTCCTTCGTTGCAACGCAAGCCGTTGACGCCGGCGGCACAACGCGCGCTCGCCGAAGCCGAGGCGCGCCGGAAGGCCGCGGAAGCAAACGCCAAACCGATGCCGAGAGAGGTTCAGGGCCCAAAAGGTCCGGAACCGACCCGCTACGGCGACTGGGAGAACAAGGGCATCGCATCGGATTTTTGAAGCTGTATGGTTCTTGCCGCCCTACCCGACTCAGTCCTAGCCTGGGAATATGTCCCCATACGAAAGAATAGGTGCTTATCGGCCGCCGAATCGATCGCCTTTCGGCCGATCCACTTGGGGCCGCCGGTTTTCGGCGGCATTGCCGTGGGTATTTGTGCTGGGCGTGGCCGCGGGGACAATGCTGCCCGTCCGGCAATGGGCGCATTGGCCGATCCCGAATTCGGCCGACAGCAGCCGGGCGCGGGACTCCGAGGTGATCTGGCGGCGCGCCGGAAATCCGGATGTGCGGCACCCCGTCGATGTGATCAGGACCATCGACGGCGACACATTTGAGGCACGGGTGCATCTGTCGCCCGGCCTCGACATGACGACGCGGGTTCGCCTGCGCGGGATCGATGCGCCGGAGCTGAAGGCAGCGTGTGCGCAGGAATCGCGAATGGCCGAGGCCGCAAGCAACGCCTTGCGTGACCTGCTCGCCCAGGGCGATGTCGCGATCTACAATATCGGTCCGGACAAATATTACGGCCGCGTGGTCGCCGAGGTCACGACCAAGCGGGTCGACAATGTTTCAACCGCATTGATCGCCGCCGGTCATGCACGCAGCTATAATGGCGGCCGGCGTAGCGGCTGGTGTGCAAAGGCAGGCCGATAATCCTGATGAACGCAAAACCCGCGCGGATTGCGTGACTGTTTGTCTTTCAATCCCCTCTCAGGCGATCAGTGCGTGACCGTCACGGTCGTGCCGACCGAAACGCGTCGATAGAGGTCGGAAATATCGTCGTTCAGCATGCGGATGCAGCCATAGGACACGAAGCCGCCAACCGAGCCCGGCACGTTGGTGCCGTGGATGGCGTATTCGCCGCCGGCCAGCGTCATCGCCGCGACGCCCATCGGATTACGCGGCGAACCGCCGGGGATGACATCCGGCATCGAAGGTTTATCACGCCTCACCTCGTTCGGCGGAGACCAGGCCGGGTTGCGGTACTTTCCGTCGATCTCTGTGGTGCCGGCCCACTGCTTGCCGGCCTTGCCGACACCGACCGGATATCGCATGGCACGGCCGGAATCGAGAATGAGATAGAGACGCCGTTCGTGGGTCTTCACCACGATGGTGCCCGGCCTGTATTCGCCGCTAATGACCACGATTTCCGGCCGCGCCTCGGCCGCAGATGACATCAACCCAGCAGCCCCGATGATGGCGGCAAGCGCCACCGCAATCCTCATCGACATCAACCTCTCCACTCGCGCAACCGCCCCTTGCGGGGCCCTCAAATCCCTCGCCAGTCCAGCAAATAGGGGCCTGCCGGCCTCACCCACACATTTTTATCCGTGTGTCTTAACCAAGCGTTTTCTGCATCTCGCCTGAGACCCGTCTCGTCGGCCGGAAGAAATGGTTTCTTGCAATCAAAGTAAATGACTTGAAAACAACACTGGTTAGCAAACGTGGACGGCTAGCCGGTAACAATCGCCTGAGAGCGGCGGAGTAGCTGGCGCCCGGCGACCATCGAGGGCTTGGAAGCCTACGACGCCTGGCCTATTTGCCGGACTTTTTCTTCTTCTTTGGCGGTGGCGAAGCCGGTTTCTCATCCGGCGACGCAGGCGGCTTCTTGCAGGCGCCGGTGTGGTCGATCGCCATCCTGACGTGCCGGGCTTCGCATTCGTTCGGGTAGGTTTTGCCGTTGCAGCCGCAAACCGGGCGCGAAATGCGGATGCAAAAATCCGGCGCCTTTTCGCAGGTGCCGGGTGCATCCTCAACAGCACATTGGCCGATGGCCTTCCGGCAAAACAGCGCCGAGTTGCAGGTTATCTTCTGAGGTCCGCCGCAGGCTTCGTCCAGATTGGCCGCCCGGACTTCGGGCGCACCGAATACCGCGCCAGACGCGACGATGAACGCCGCCGCGGCGAGCCGACCGAGATACAATCGCATAAGCTCCCCCCTGCAAGCATGGCATTTCGAGCGAAGTGGACCCCGGTTCGCATCGCAATCAAGTTTACGCAGATAGCGCAGACTTATCTGCGCCAGAAAACGCGTCAAAAAAGCTCTAGACGGCAGCCCCCTTCTTGTTCTGCCGGTTTTGAACGAGATCGTCTACAACGGCGGGATCGGCCAGCGTGGAAGTATCGCCGAGGCTTGACGGTTCATCCTCCGCGATCTTGCGCAGGATGCGGCGCATGATCTTGCCCGAGCGCGTTTTCGGCAAGCCCGGTGCGAACTGGATCTGGTCGGGGGAAGCGATCGGCCCGATATCCTTGCGCACCCAGGCCACCAGTTCCTTGCGCAGTTGTTCGCTCGGCTCGACGCCGCTCATCAGCGTGACATAGGCGTAGATGCCCTGGCCCTTGATGTCATGGGGATAGCCGACCACGGCGGCCTCGGAGACAGCTTCATGCGCCACGAGCGAGCTTTCGACTTCGGCGGTGCCCATGCGATGGCCGGAGACGTTGATGACGTCGTCGACGCGCCCGGTGATCCAGTAATAGCCGTCGGCATCCCTGCGGCAGCCGTCGCCGGTGAAGTATTTGCCCTTATAGCTCGAGAAGTAGGTCTGCTCGAACCGGGCGTGGTCGCCATAGACCGTGCGCATCATTCCCGGCCAGGATCTGGTGATGCAGAGATTGCCGGCGGCCTCGCCTTCCAGCACCTTGCCTTCGGCATCGACGATTTCGGGCACCACGCCGAAGAACGGCCGCGTCGCCGAACCCGGCTTGAGTTTGGTCGCGCCGGGCAGCGGCGTGATCAGGATGCCGCCGGTCTCGGTCTGCCACCAGGTGTCGACGACCGGGCAACGCTCGTCGCCGACCACGCGATAGTACCATTCCCAGGCTTCCGGGTTGATTGGTTCGCCGACGGTGCCGAGCAGCCGAAGACTCTTGCGCGAGGTTTTCTTCACCGGCTCGTCACCGCCCTGCATCAGGGCGCGGATGGCGGTCGGCGCGGTGTAGAAGATGTTGACCTTGTGCTTGTCGATGACGTTCCAGAATCGCGAATTATCAGGATAATTCGGCACACCTTCGAACATCAGCGAGGTCGCGCCGTTCGCAAGCGGCCCGTAGACGATGTAGCTGTGGCCCGTGACCCAGCCGACGTCGGCGGTGCACCAGTAGATATCGCCGTCGTGATAGTCGAACACGTATTGATGCGTCATTGACACGAACACCAGATAGCCGCCCGAGGTGTGCAGCACGCCCTTCGGCTGCCCGGTCGAGCCCGACGTATAGAGGATGAACAGCGGATCTTCCGCGTGCATGTGTTCGCACGGGCATTCCGTCGTCACCAACGCGGCCGCTTCGTGGTACCAGAAATCTCGTACTGGGTTCATCTCGACGGCAGCGCCGGTGCGCTTGACGACAACAACCCAATCGACGCCGCCGGTCTTGGCGATTGCCGCATCGACGTTGGCTTTCAGCGGCACCTTCCTGCCGCCGCGCAATCCCTCGTCGGCGGTGATGATCACCTTTGACTGGCAGTCGTCGATGCGCTGGGCGAGGCTGTCGGGCGAGAAGCCGGCGAACACCACGGAATGGATCGCGCCGATCCGGGCGCAGGCCAGCATGGCGTAGGCGGCCTCCGGAATCATCGGCAGGTAGATTGTGACGCGGTCCCCTTTCTTGACGTTACGGGTGCGCAGGATGTTCGCCATCCTGCAGACTTCGTCGTGCAGCTGGCGATAGGTGATGTGCTTCGATTGCGAGGGGTCATCGCCCTCCCAGATGATGGCGGTCTGGTCGCCGCGCTTGTCGAGGTGCCGGTCGATGCAGTTCCAGGCGACGTTCAGGATGCCGTCCTCGAACCATTTGATCGAAATGTTGCCGGGCGCGAAGGATGCGTTTTCGACCTTGGTGAAGGGTTTCATCCAGCCGATGCGCTTGGCCTGTTCGCCCCAGAAGCCCCTCGGATCCGAGACCGAGCGTGCGTACATCTCGCGGTATTTGGCGTCATCGATGAAGGCGCGTTTGGCCCAATCCGCTGACACGTCATAGATCTTCTCGGACATCATTCCCTCCACTGGTTGCGGCGCCGTACACCCGACGATCGCAAAGTCGTGTTGATTGTTGCGATGATTATGCGTCGCCGGGCGATGCCCGGACAAGGCGGAAGCGTCTTGGACCTTGGTTGGTTCTGCCCTTGCCAACCCGGATTACCCTACCGGAACGATCACGATCGCGTTTTGACCCACCTCAAAATCAACGTTATCGAGCGAATGGCACCCATGACCGGTATCTAATAACCGGTAACGGCCGATTCGGGACTGGCAATGATGCCCGTTACCCCCTAAATGGCCTCCCCGGAACCAACGGGCGTCCGGAACCGGCGCCTAAGAAACGGCATTACCGGAACACAAGCGGAGCAAGGCGTCTGGAAGCATGACGGATCAGCAGAATTTCGAGGCTACTCGGCCCGTTTCCGCCGATCCTGCCGTTGCTCTGGCGAAAGCATTGGGTCAGTGGCCCAAGCCGCTCCCGGCCAAGCCGCAAATCCACGCCAGGACCTCGGTCGAGTCCCTGGCCCAGGAGCTGGGCCTGAAGCTCGGCGATCAGAACGAGCTCACCATCCGCCGCATCAAGCGCGGGAAGAGCGGTTATTCATTCATTCGCGCCAACGGCTCGCGGGTCCGCGACGCCCGCACCATCCGCCGGCTGCATTCGATGGCGGTGCCGCCGGCCTATCGGCAGGTGCGCTACTCCCACGATCCCAACTTGCACCTGCAGGCCGTCGGCCGCGACGCCGCCGGCCGGCTGCAATACCGCTACCATGCCGATTGGGAAAAGGTCCGCGAGCACCGCAAGGCGCATCGGCTGGCGCGGCTGGTCGCGGCGCTGCCGAAGATCAGGCGCAACGTTTCGATGCATCTGTCCGGAGACGAGCCGACCCGCGAATTCGCGCTTTCGGCGGTGATCGAGCTGATCGCCCGCACCGCGATCCGTCCCGGAAACGAGTCCTATGCCCGCCTCAACGGTACCCGCGGCGCCACCACGCTTCTGAAGTCCAACGTGACGCTGGAAGATGATTCGGTCGTGCTGACCTTCAAGGCCAAGGGCGGCAAGGCCGTGCGCAAGGAATGCGATGCGGCCAAGCTCGTGCGCGCCATCGGCATTTTGCGCATCGTACCCGGCAAGCGCATGTTCCAGTACCGCGACAATTCCGGCACCGTTCGAGCGGTCTCAACCACCACCGTGAACGGGTTCCTGCGCGAGATCGCCGGCATCAAGATTTCGCTGAAGGATTTCCGTACCCTGATGGCGTCAGCGGTGGTGCTGGAATCGCTGTCGCGGATCTCGCCGGCCGCGAGCGCCCGCGGGCGGCGCAAGCAAGTGCTGGAAGCTGTGCGCGCCGCCGCGGATGAACTCTCGAACACGCCGGCGATCTGCCGGAAGAGCTACGTCCACGACACCATCGTCACCGCCTTCGAAGACGGCATTTTGGAGCGCTTCGCCGCGACCATGAAGGGCTATCGCTCGCAATCCAAGCGCGAGCAGCTTTTGCTCCAGGTGGTGACGGCCGCGGCGGTGTAACGTCATGCGCGGACTTGATCCGCGCATCCATCCTGGGATGAGCTTTTTTGAGTGATGGATTGCCCGGTCAAGCCCGGCAACGACGAGTATTTACAACCCGCCCATCTTGCAGACGATCTTCCACTCTTCCGGCGTCACCGGCTGCACCGACAGCCGCGAATATTTCACCAGCGCCATGTCGGCCAGTTTCGTCTCGGCCTTGATCGCGGCCATCGTCACCGGCGTCTTCAGCGGCTTGTCGGCCTTGATGTCGACGCAGACGAATTTGCCCGTCTTGTCGGTCGGGTCCGGATAGGCTTCCTTGATGATCTCGGCGATGCCGACGATCTCCTTGCCCTCGTTGGAGTGGTAGAAAAAGGCACGGTCGCCGTTCTTCATGTTCACTAGGTTCTGCCGCGCTGTGAAATTGCGCACGCCGGTCCAGGCCTCGCCCTTGGCACCCCTCGCCACTTGTTGATCCCAGGACCAGCTTGAGGGTTCAGATTTCACCAGCCAGTACGCCATCGTCATTCCTCCGCCTTGAACGGCCGTGTCAGCAGGCTCTCGATCGCCGCGTCAATTGTGATCTTGCCGCTCAAGATCGCTGCGACCGCATTCGATACGGGCATGTCGACGTTTTGCGAAGCCGCCAGTTCGATCAGCACCGGCGCAGTAAATTCGCCCTCGGCGAGCTTGCCGGGCGGCGGCCGTTCGCCGCGCCCGAGCGCGATGCCGAGCGCGAAGTTGCGCGACTGCGGGCTGGAGCAGGTCAGGATCAGGTCGCCGAGCCCCGAGAGGCCCGATAGCGTCTCAGCTCTCGCGCCGCAGGCACGGCCCAGCCGCGCGAGCTCGCTGAAGCCGCGCGTGGTCAGCGCGGCCAACGCGGAAGCGCCGAGTTTCCTGCCGACGACGATTCCCGCCGCGATCGCCAGCACGTTCTTTGCCGCGCCGCCGATTTCGACGCCGCGGACATCTGACGTGTGATAGGGCCGGAACGTCGACGAGCCCAGCGACTGTACCAGGCGGCTTGCAAGCATTTCATCCTTTGCCGCGAGTGTCACCGCTGTGGGGAGCCCGCGTGCCACATCGTCGGCGAAGCTTGGACCCGACAGGATCGCCGGCGTCGCGCTTGGCGCGGCTTCCGCGATCACCTCGGTCATGAATTTGTGTGTGCCGCGCTCGATGCCCTTGGCGCAGGCGATCACGGGCGCAGCCGTCTTGATATGGGGCGCAATCCCTGCGGCAGCTTCGCGCAGGTGCTGCGCCGGCGTCGCGATCAGGATGATGTCCGCGCTTGCAGCCATAGCAATGTCGCTTGTGATATCGATACCGGCGTCGACAAGCACGCCGAAGAGCTTTGGATTGGCGCGCGTTGCTCTCATCTGCTTCGCGCTGTCGGCATTGCGCACGTAGAGCACGACGTCGCGCCTGGCGCGCGCCGCGACGCCGGCGAGCGCGGTTCCCCACGCGCCGGCGCCGATCACCCCTACCGATTTGTACGGCGGCATCTCTGCGCTCCGCTAATAGGCGGCACGGGTATTGACAAAACCCCGCGGCGCCGTCGCATTGGCATCGAGCAGCCAGCGCGCGCGAGGTGGCGCGTCCATCGTATCGGTCAATCCGATCGCCATCCGCTCCGCACCGGCCCAGGCGATCATCGCGCCATTGTCGGTGCATAGCGCCGGTGGTGGAATGATCAGCGTGGTCTCTGCTTTCGCGGCGACGTCCTGCAACGCGCCGCGGATGGCATGATTGGCGGCGACGCCGCCGGCGGCGACCAGCGCCCGCGGCGGGCCGAATAGCTCGTGAAACAGTCTTAGGCCGACGCTCAATCGATCCGCTGTCGATTCAAGCACCGCCGCCTGAAAGCTGGCGCAGAGATCGGCAACGTCTTGCGGCTCCAGCGGCGTCAGCCGGCTCACCTCGTTACGCACCGCGGTCTTCAGTCCCGACAGCGAAAAATTGGCATCGGGGCGCCCAAGCATGGGCCGCGGGAATGCGAACCGTTTGGCATCGCCGCCGCTGGCCGCGCGTTCGACTTCGGGTCCGCCCGGATAGGGCAGCGCGAGCATCTTTGCCACTTTGTCGAAAGCTTCGCCCATGGCGTCATCGACGGTGGTGCCGAGCCGCACATAGTTGCCGACGCCAATGACCGCGACGATCTGGGTGTGACCGCCGGAGGCAAGGAACAGGCAATAAGGAAATGCCAGCGCGCAGGTGAGCCGCGGCGTCAGCGCGTGAGCTTCGAGATGGTTCACCGCGATCAGCGGCGTATCGTGCACCATCGCGATCGCCTTGGCGGTCGTCAGACCGACGATCACGCCGCCGATCAGACCGGGGCCGGCGGCCGCGGCGACCGCCGACAATTGGGCAAAACCGGCGCCCGCATCCTTCATGGCGGTGCCGACGATGCCGTCGAGCAGATCGACATGGGCGCGCGCGGCGATCTCCGGCACAACGCCGCCGAAGCGCGCGTGCTCGTCGGTCTGCGAGCGCACGATGTTGGACAGGATCTTTCCGCTGCCGTCGCTCTGGCGCTCAACCACCGCGGCTGCGGTTTCATCGCAGGTGGTCTCGATACCCAGCACCAGCATCGGCGTGTCGCTACCCAATTTGAGCCCTTGCGCTGTTCGTCAAAGGAGCGTTTCCCTTTTCGGCTAAAGCGTTTTTCGGCTAAAGCGTTTTTAAGCGAAGTGGATGCCGGCTCGCGTTAAAGAAAACGCGTCAACACAAAAGGCCGGAGCCCGGCTCTGGTTTCAATCAAACCCGATCAGGCTGTAGCATTGTGGGGTCGCAAAGTGCAATCGTCGATAAGGGGCGGAACCGTGACGGCGGAGACCTGAGGTATGGCTGTTCTCGTCACGCGCCCGCATCCGGATGATGAGGTTACCGCCCAAAACCTGAAGGCCCGGGGGTTTGAGGTCTTGCGGGCGCCGATGCTGCGCTTCGAGCCGCTGCCATTCCGTGATGACGACGAGGCGCAACATGGTGCCGTCATGGTCACCAGCGCCAATGCGCTGCGTGCCGTTGAGCCTCAACTCGCGGGCCACCGGTTGCTTAAGCTGCCGCTGTTTGCGGTGGGCGAGCATACGGCCGCTGTGGCCCGCCATGCGGGGTTCAGCCAGGTGTTTGCGGCAAAGGGCGATGCCCAGGCTATGCTTGATCTGATCCGGGCAAGCGTGAAGGCCAGGCAACTGAAAAAATCGGCCACGATTTTGTATCTCGCCGGCACCGACATCGCGCGCGATCTAGCCGGTGAATTGGGCGAGCACGGCTTTACGGTCGTCATGCATGCGACCTACCGGATGGTTCCGGTGTCCAGCCTGCCTCCGGAGGTATGTGACGCCTTCGTGGCCAGCCGCGTTGAAGCGGTGCTGCATTATTCCCGCCGCTCTGCGCGCGCTTTCCTGGGCGCAGCGCGGGCCGGGGGCGTCGAAATATCGGCATTGTCGCTGCCGCAATGCTGCATTTCCGCAAACGTCGCCGCAATCCTTCATGACGCCGGCGCCACCCAGGTCGTGTCAGCCGCGTCCCCGGACGAAAATGCCTTGTTCGAGGCGTTGACCCGTGCTTTGCGGTCCTGATTGCGCTCGATTTTCTTGTTTGAGCATGATCTTTTCGGAAAACCGGTGCCCACGTTTCCGGATCATGCTCTAACACACGCGTCGATTCTGCTAAGTTTTGCTGCCTTAACTGTTCAAGGATCTCTGTGATGGTCGATGACAGGCCCGAAGAAAGTGGACCGTCACCCGATACGGATCGGCCCAAGCGCCCGCCGCCGACCATTGATCTCGAGGCGACCGAAGTGTCCAGCGAGGCGGTCAGGGCGAGCGGTGATGCGCAGCCTGAGCCAGAACATTTGTGATGATCGTCTTTTAGGGATTGAGTTT
>JBJMTR010000134.1:0-4212 GCA_045811565.1 Bradyrhizobium sp. | reverse complement strand
CACTATTTCACTACAAGACGCTCATCCGATCACAGGACGCGGTGCCGGCCGCCGAGCTCGACGCCGACGCGCTCGCGTCGCTCGTGGCCGACGGCCTCGCGGTCCTCGACGGGCGCGCCGTTCGCCTCCCCTGACGCGACCGGACGCGTCGCGACGGGCCTCAGACGAGGGCGAGGAAGTTGCGCAGGAGATCGTGGCCGCCCGCGGTCAGCACGGCCTCGGGGTGGAACTGCACGCCGTGGACCGGCAGCTCGCGGTGACGCAACCCCATGACGATGCCGTCGACGGTGGTCGCGGTGACCTCGAGCACGTCGGGCACGCCGTCGCGCTCGACGAACAGCGAATGATAGCGGCCGATGACGATTTCGTTGGGCAGGTTTTGCATCAGCCGCCCACCCCGCACCTGGATCCGCGCCGGACGTCCGTGCACGGGCTGGCCGAGCTGCCCGAGCTGACCACCGAAATATTCACCGATCGCCTGGACACCCAGACACACGCCGAAGATCGGCAGCTTTTTATCGAGCGCGGTGCCAATCGTCTTAGAAATCCCGAAATCCTCGGGACGGCCCGGGCCGGGCGACAGCACCAGCAGGTCCCAGCCCTTCTGCTTCAGCATCTGCTGCGCATGAACGTGCCGGACGACCGTGACGGCGGCGCCGACCTGCCTGAAATAATCCGCCAGCATGTGGACAAAGCTATCATCGTGGTCGATCAGCAGCACCTTCTTGCCGGAGCCGGTGGCGTCAGGCGCAAAGGCCGAGAGCGGCTTTGGCGGGTCACCGCGCAGCGCCTGGAATAGCGCGGCCGCCTTGACCTGGCATTCGCGGTCCTCGGCGGCGGGGTCTGAGTCAAAAAGGCAGGTGGCGCCCACGCGTACCTCTGCGAGGCCATCCTTCATACGGATGGTGCGTATGGTCAGCCCGGTGTTGATGCTGCCGTCGAAATTCACGCAGCCGATCGCGCCGGCATACCAGCGGCGCGACGAGCGTTCATGATCCTCGACGAACTGCATCGCCCACAGTTTCGGCGCGCCGGTCACCGTCACCGCCCAGGCATGGGTGAGGAAGGCATCGAGTGAATCGAAGCCGGGCCGCAGCATGCCTTCGACATGGTCGACGGTGTGGAACAGTTTTGAATAGGTCTCGATCTGGCGCCGCGCCAGCACCTTGATGGTGCCGGGCACGCAGACCCGCGCCTTGTCGTTGCGGTCGACGTCGGTGCACATGTTGAGTTCGAATTCGTCTTTTTCCGAATTCAGCAGCTGCCGGATCTGCTCGGCGTCGCCGATCGCATCGACGCCGCGCGCGATCGTGCCGGAGATCGGACAAGTCTCCACCCGTCGCCCATCGGAGCGCACGAACATCTCCGGCGATGCCGAGACCAGGAATTCGCCCTGGCCGAGATTCATCAGCGCACCATAGGGCGAAGGGTTGATGCGGCACAGCCGCTGGAAAACTTCCGCCGGCGAGCGCCCGCAGGGTTCGGCGAACAGTTGCCCTGGCACCGCCTCGAACAGGTCGCCTCGGGCAAACGCGGCCCGCGCAGTTTCTACCGTGGCCTGATATTCGCCTGTCGCGTGGTCGGCAAAGCCCTGTCGCGGCGTCTTGAGGTAGGTGCTTTCGGCGGTGTCGCGGGGCAGACCCTCGGTGGATTTGCCCTTCCAGGCAAAGTTGTAGCTCAGCACGACGCCGCGGCCGGTGGCGCGGTCGTAGGCCAGCAAGCGGTCCGGCACGTAAAGCACGATGTCGCGCTGATCGCTCTCGCGCGCGCGCTTCTGCACGATGTCCTCGATCTGGAATACGAGGTCGTAGGCGAATGCGCCGAACAGACCAAGCAGCGGATCGTCGCCGGCCGAGAACGCGGCCACGAGATCGCGCACCAGCGACATCACGCTGGCGCGCCGGGTGCGCTGGTCCTCTTCGACCGGCGCGGCGCCGCGGATGATATGGCCCGCAAGCCGCGTCGGGGTGTTTTCGGAGATAACCACGCATGGCTCGCGCAAGACGTCGCCGAGGAATGCGATCAGCACTTCCCCGCGCGGGTTTAGCGCAGAAAGCGAAAAATTGGCGCCGACAGTTTCCAGCGCAAGCGGCGGATCGGAGAAGCCAAGATCAAAACTTTCATAGCGGCCCGGCACCGTGGTGCCCGACGACAGCACTACGCCGCGGCGGCGATCGAGCAGATCGATCAAATCATCGAGCCGGCTGGCGCCGCCGGTGAACTGCTCGACCACGCGGGTGACCGCAAGGCCACCACGCGTGCGATATTCGCTTTTGTCCGGCAGGGAGAAGACTGTCCTGTTCATGTGATCCTCTTACGAAACTTAGCGAGGGAGCGCCACACAGGACAAACGAAGGGACCGTCGCACTGCGAGGGCGACCTTCGACGATCTTGCAAACGGAAATCGCACCGGCCACCTTTTATTAGGTGGGCCACCAGAGACGGGATGGGCGGGCAACGGTGTTCATGGGAGGTAAACACCATGGCTGGACTGCCACGTCAAGGGAGGCGCCCGACCTCAGGCCCCGGTCACGAGGCTCTCTTTTGTGGTTTGAAAGGGCGAAAATACGCGTAAATTTCAACCTAAATAGCGGCAAGCGAACCGCTCGAGACAGACAAGCGGCGGAGGCGCACAATGGCAATACTGGGTCTGGGATATGCCGGGTTCGCATCGGCCGATCTGGACGACTGGCGGCAGTTCGGCACCTCCCTCGTCGGGCTGCAGGCGGTCGAGCGCGGCAATTCGCTGCTCGCCTTCCGGATGGACGACCGCAAGCAACGCATTGTGATCGACCGCGCGATGCCGGAGGGTAAGCGTTTCTTCGGCTGGGAGGTTGCCGACGCCGCAGAACTGGATGAGCTCGCCGCACGGCTGGAAAAGGCGAGTGTCGCTGTTGTGGCTGAACCGCAGGCGCTGGCCGACGCCAGGCGCGTGCGCGGCCTGATCTCGTTTGGCGATCCTGCCGGCAATCGGCTCGAAGCATTTTACGGCGCCGAGATCGACGAGACGCCGTTCAGGCCGGGCCGCTCGATCTCGGGATTCCGCACCGGCCCGCTCGGCCTCGGCCACGCCGTGCTGACGGTCGAGAATATCGAGCCGGTGATGGCGTTCTATGTCGACGTGCTCGGCTTCGCTCTCTCCGACTACATGCAAAAGCCATTTCGCGCCTACTTCTTCCACGTCAACGCGCGGCATCACAGCCTGGCGCTGATCGAGAGCGGCCGCAATGGCATGCATCATCTGATGGTGGAGCTGTTTTCGCTCGACGACGTCGGGCAATCCTATGACGTCGCCTTGAACGAGCCGGATCGCGTCAGCGTCACGCTCGGCCGCCACACCAACGACCTGATGACGTCCTTTTATGCCAAGACGCCGTCGTCGTTCATGATCGAATGCGGCTGGGGCGGCCGCCAGATCGATCCAAAGACCTGGCAGCCGTTCGAGCTGCAGAACGGCCCGAGCCTGTGGGGCCATGAACGCGTCTGGCTGCCAGTCAAGGACCGCGAACTCGCCCGCGAGATGCGAATGCGGGCCGCCGCCGACGGCCTGCGCGCCCCGGTCCAGGTGATGGAGGGCAACTACAGGCTGATGTCGGGCACCTGCCCATGGTGGGATGGGGTGAGCGGCAAGGGCTAGCGCACGTCAAAAGGACGCCGAGAAGTCCGACCCATCCACGTCATTGCAAGCAAAGCGAAGCAATCCATTGAGCCGCAAAGGAAGCTGGATTGCTTCGTCGCGTTGCTCCTCGCAATGACGAGACAAAGTCCTGCATCTCACCCCAAATGCTTCCTGAAAAACTCCGTCGCCCGTCCCCACGCGAGCTCGGCGGCCTGCCGATCATGCACTGATTGCCGCTGCTCGTTGACGAAGGCGTGCTCGGCGTCGTAGCGGAACAGTTCGAGCGATTTGCCGGCCGCCTTCATTCCCTTCTCGAACGCATCGACCACCTGCGGCGTGCACCAATCGTCCTTGTTGGCGAAATGCGCCTGCAGCGGGATTTTGATATCCGCGGGCTTTGCCGCTTGCTCCGGCGGAATGCCGTAGAACACGACGCCGGCGGTAAGCTCCGGCACCTTGGCGGCGCCGATGATAGTCACCGCGCCCCCGAGACAGAAGCCGGTCAGGCCGACCTTGGCGCCGTTCCTGGCGAGATATTGCACGGCGCCGCGGACGGTCTGCGTGGTGGCATCCATGAAATCCAGCGAGTTCAT
>JBJMTR010000133.1:0-3133 GCA_045811565.1 Bradyrhizobium sp. | reverse complement strand
TCATTTAACCCTTGCAGAACAGCCAGATAGCAGCCATTCCGTATTCGAGGCCGAGTGCGGCAAGGGAACCTATGTCCGGGCGCTGGCCCGCGATATCGGCCGGATTCTGGGCTGTTTCGGCCATATCTGCGCGTTGCGGCGGACCTTGGTGGGCCCATTCCGGGAGGCGGACATGATTCCGCTGGAACAGTTGGAGGCTTTATGCAATAGAGCCGCGTCTGGCGAGGGAAGCCTCGCCGACGCGCTTTTGCCCGTTGAGACCGCGCTGGACGACATCCCGGCACTGGCCGTCACACGGGCTGATGCGGCAAGGCTCCACCGGGGCCAGGCCGTTTTGTTGCGCGGACGGGATGCGCCCAATTGTAGCGGCACAGTCTATGTCACGGTGGCAGGCCGGCTTCTCGCGCTTGCCGAAATTGGCAATGGCGAACTCATCCCCAAGCGCGTGTTCAACCTGACCGGACTGACTGCCAGTTCGGCTCGCAACAATGGAAGTGTTTGACGATGTCGATTACCGCCCAGCGCAAAGCGGAAGTCATCAAGACGAGTGCCACCAAGGCCGGCGACACCGGCTCGCCCGAGGTGCAGGTCGCGATCCTCTCGGAACGCATCACTAACCTTACCGACCACTTCAAGACCCACGTGAAGGACAATCATTCACGCCGCGGCCTCTTGAAGCTCGTGTCGACGCGCCGCTCTCTTCTCGACTACATCAAGAAGAAGGACGAGGCACGTTACAAGGCGCTGCTGGAAAAGCACAACATTCGTCGTTGATTTTGAGAGTGCGCGCGCATTGTTGCGCGCGTTTTCGCATGATCTTCCGAAAACCGGACTCCGAATTTCGGAGACGATCATGCGCAAGAGCAGATCAGGAAAGCTGGATGTCGGCTTTCCGAAAAGATCACGCTCAACAGAGGTCCAGCAGCAATCCGGCCGCTGGACGGGGCAAGGTGCCCGTGAATGCCCGAAAAGATGGACGCCATCCGAAACATAAAGACCATGGCAGGATCGCCGAATGCTGATCACCTGATGCGATCAGCGTCCCGCCGTCTTGCGCATGGTCTTTGCGTTTTGGCACGTCCGTCGCTTCGGGAAACCATGAAAGAAGACCAAAATGTTCAATACTCATTCCGTCGAAATCGACTGGGGTGGACGTCCCCTCAAACTTGAAACCGGAAAGATCGCCCGTCAGGCCGATGGTGCCGTAAAGGCCACCTATGGCGAGACCGTGGTGCTCGCCACGGTCGTCGCCGCCAAGACGCCGCGCGAAGGCGTCGATTTCCTGCCCTTGACCGTCGACTATCAGGAAAAGACCTATGCCGCGGGCCGCATCCCCGGCGGCTATTTCAAGCGCGAGGGCCGGCCGACCGAAAAGGAGACGCTGGTCTCCCGCCTGATCGACCGCCCGGTCCGCCCGCTGTTCGTCGATGGCTGGCGCAACGAGACGCAAGTGATCGTGACGACGCTGTCGCACGACATGGAAAACGATCCCGACGTTCTGTCGATGGTGGCGGCGTCCGCAGCGCTGACACTGTCCGGCGTGCCGTTCAAGGGCCCGATCGGCGGAGCCCGCGTCGGCTTCATCAACGACGAATATGTGCTCAACCCGACGCTGGACGAAATGACCGAGACCCAGCTCGATCTCGTCGTCGCCGGCACTGCCGACGCCGTGCTGATGGTGGAATCCGAAGCCAAGGAGCTGAACGAAGACATCATGCTCGGCGCCGTGATGTTCGGCCACCGGCACTTCCAGCCGGTCATCAAGGCGATCATTGAGCTCGCCGAAAAGGCCGCGAAGGAGCCGCGCGAGGTCGCTATCGCCGACGAAAGCGCGCTGGAGAAGGAAATGCTCGGGCTGATCGAGCAGGAGCTGCGCGCAGCCTATGCCCTTCCGATCAAGCAGGAGCGCTATGCCGCGGTCGGCAAGGCCAAGGAAAAAGTGATGGCGCACTATTTCCCGGAGGGCCGGGAGCCGCAATACGACAAGCTGCGCATCGCGGGTGTGTTCAAGGAACTGGAAGCCAAGATCGTTCGCTGGAACATCCTCGATACCGGCAAGCGCATCGACGGCCGCGACGTCAAGACGGTGCGCAACATCATCGCCGAAGTCGGCGTGCTGCCGCGCGCCCACGGCTCGGCGCTGTTCACCCGCGGGGAAACCCAGGCGATGGTCGTGACCACGCTCGGCACCGGCGAGGACGAGCAGTATATCGACGCGCTGTCCGGGACGTATAAGGAGACGTTCCTGCTGCACTACAACTTCCCGCCCTACTCGGTCGGTGAGACCGGCCGTCTCGGCGGCACCAAGCGGCGCGAGATCGGCCACGGCAAGCTCGCCTGGCGCGCCATCCATCCGGTGCTGCCGCCGCATCACGAATTCCCCTATACGGTGCGCGTGGTCTCTGAGATCACCGAATCGAACGGGTCTTCGTCGATGGCCTCGGTCTGCGGCGCCTCGCTGTCACTGATGGACGCCGGCGTGCCGCTGAAGCGGCCGACCGCGGGCATTGCCATGGGCCTGATCCTGGAAGGTGCCCGCTACGCGGTGCTGTCGGACATTCTCGGCGATGAAGATCATCTCGGCGATATGGACTTCAAGGTCGCCGGCACCGATCAAGGCATCTCCTCGCTGCAGATGGACATCAAGATCGCCGGCATCACCGAAGAGATCATGCGTGTTGCGCTCAGCCAGGCCAAGGAAGGGCGCATCCACATCCTCGGCGAGATGTCGAAAGCCCTGACCGCCGCGCGCGCCGAGCTCGGCGAATACGCGCCGCGCATCGAGACCTTCAAGATCGCCACCGACAAGATCCGCGAAGTGATCGGCACCGGCGGCAAGGTGATCCGCGAGATCGTCGAAAAGACCGGCGCCAAGGTCAACATCGAGGACGACGGCACCGTGAAGGTCGCCTCCAACGATGGCGAGGCGATGAAGGCGGCGATCAAGTGGATCAAATCGATCGCCTCCGATCCGGAGATCGGCCAAATCTACGACGGCACCGTGGTCAAGGTGATGGAGTTCGGCGCGTTCGTGAACTTCTTCGGCGCCAAGGACGGCCTCGTCCATATCAGCCAGCTCGCGGCCAACCGCGTGCAGAAGACCTCCGACGTCGTCAAGGAAGGCGACAAGGTC
>JBJMTR010000132.1:0-7677 GCA_045811565.1 Bradyrhizobium sp. | reverse complement strand
GCCGCAGGCGATCGGAGATTTTCTGATCCTCCGCGCGGTGCGCGAGAGCAAAGGCTTCGCGATTGCGGTGGAAGATGAGAAGATTTCTGCTGCGCTCAACGAAGTCGCGCGCGAGGAGGGCTTGTTGCTCTGCCCGGAGGGCGCCGCGACCTACGCCGCCTACAAGCAAAGTCTTGCCGACGGCCGAGTGACGAAAAATGACCGCGTGATGCTGTTCAATTGCGCGACAGGGCTTAAATATCCGCTGCCGCCGGTCACGCGCACGCTCGATCGTCATCAGCCGATCGACTTTGCGAAATTATGATTTCGCGCGGCCTTGATGGAGCACGTGATGCGAAAGACGATTCTGGCGGCGCTTGCAATAGTCGCATTCACCGGCGCCGCGCTCGCCGAGAATTATCCCTCGCGTCCCATCACCATCATCGTGCCGTTCTCTGCGGGTGGCCCGTCTGACGCGATGGCGCGGATTCTCGCCGAGCGCATGAAGGTGACGCTCGGCGAAGCGGTCCTGATCGAGAACGTAACGGGCGCGGGCGGATCGATCGGCGTCGGCCGCGCGGTACGTTCGCCGCCGGACGGCTACACCATCAGCTTCGGCCACCTCGGCACCCACGCGGCGAATGGCGCGGTCTATAAACTCGGTTACGATCTCGTGGCCGACCTTGAGCCGGTCGCGCTGCTGCCAAGCAACCCGATGGTCATCGTCAGCAAGAACGCCGTTCCCGCGAAATCGCTGGCGGATCTGCTGGCATGGCTGAAGGCGCGACCGGCACCGCCGACCGCCGGCACCGCCGGCGCCGGTTCGGGCAGCCATATCGCCGGGCTCTATTTCGAGAACGTCTCCGGCATCAAGCTGCAATACGTGCCATATCGCGGCACGGCACCGGCGTTGAACGATCTGGTCGCCGGCCAGATCGACATCATCGTCGATCAGACCTCGAACTCGATCAGCCAGGTGCGCGCCGGGACCATCCGGGCCTATGCCGTCACCGATGAGAAGCGCGTGGCATCCGCGCCTGATATCCCGACCACCGACGAGGCGGGCCTGCCGGGATTCCACATGACGTTGTGGTCGGGCCTGTGGGTGCCCAAGGACACGCCGAAGGAGATCATCACCAAGCTCAACGCGGCTGCCGTCGAGGCCTTGAACGATCCGGCGGTTCGGAAACAGCTGGAAAACCTGGGATTGCAGATGCCGCCGAAGGATCAACTCACCCCGCAGGCGCTCGGCGCCTGGCAAAAGGCCGAGATCGCAAAATGGTGGCCGATGATCAAGGCGGCCAACGTCAAGGTGGAATGATCTGAACGTCCCGTAAAGGGCTTCATTATCATCCGGTCGGCCTTTGGTCACGGGCAGGGCCGCGGCATTGTATCGATCGTGACCGTCCGATCATCGCCCTCGTACCGCGCGCCTCGTCGAATCCAATCACACGTGCTTGCCAGTCCCCGCGCGTGGCAAAGGTGTCACAGTGCGTGCCGATCTCTCCCGGCCTCCTGTGTTCGGAGGATGGACCGGGGTGGAAGCGACCTGTATCCGCAGAATCCCCGTCGCAACCTGCGATGGAATCAGGATTTGGGCGGAGGCATAGAATGCGATCGATCGATGGCCAGCAGCACGGGCGCGGCAACCAGGCGCGCCGGATGCGGGCGCTGCTCGCGGGAACGGCGATATCTGCATTCGCGACGCTGCCGGCCGCCGCGCAGAACGCGACCTGGCTCGCAAGTCCCGGAACGAGCGACTACAACACCGCCGCCAATTGGAATCCCGCAGCCGTCCCCGGTGCGACCGGCACCGCCAATTTCGGCGCGTCCAGCAGGACCGATCTGACAGTCTCTGACGATACACTCGTCGCCAACTGGGCATTTGCCGGGACCGCGCCGGCTTACACGTTCACGATCGACGCTACCAAGACATTGAGCTTCGCCAACGCCAACGCGGGGCCCGCCGGCGGCCTCACCGGCGGCGTCAACGCGACCATCTTCAACGATGGTAATTTGGATTTCTTTGGCAACAGCTTGACCGGTGGCGCGACGATCGTCACCCGCGCTGGCGGTGTGACCGCGTTCGCTACCGGGGGCAACCCCGCCGGCGCCGGCTCGCGTTTCAACACCCAGGCTGGCGGCACTGTCGACATTTCGCAAGTTACGTCCGTCTTCGTCACGGGCGCGATTGAGGGCGGCGGCAACTACAACATCGGAAGCAAGAGGCTGGTCACTAGCAGCGCTCTCGACACTACCGTGAGCGGGGTGATCTCCGGTATCGGCGGCGAACTGCTCAAGTTCGGCACGGGCACGCTGACGCTATCGGGCGTCAACACCTACACGGGGCCCACCGGCGTCGGCGAGGGCACCCTGCGCATCGAGGCCGGCGGCGCGATTGCGCCGCTCAGTCGTACAACGGTGCAGCCTGGCGCCGCGCTGATTGTCAACGGGCTCGCTTCCGACGTCAACCTTGCGGGGACGCTCAGCGGAGCCGGCACCGTGGGGTCCGCCAGAATTAACGACGGCGCCACCTTCGCGCCGGGTTCTGGTGTGGCCGGCACTCACATGACCGTCACCGGCAGTCTGGCGTTTGATTCGGGCGCGATCTACCTGGTTCAAATCAATCCGGCCGGTGCGTCGAGCGCCAATGTCGGCAACTTCGGGACGCTGGCGGGCACGGTCAACGCGCAGTTCGCGTCGGGCAGCTATGTGGCCCGCACCTATACCATTCTCTCGGCGACGAACGGACTTCAAGGCACCACTTTCAACTCGCTGACCACGAACAACCTGCCTGGAGGCTTCACCGCCCACCTGAGCTACCTGAACGATCATGCCGTGATCCTCAACCTCGAGGCGGTGCTTGGGCTGGCACCGAGCGTCCGGCTCAATCGCAACCAGCAGAGCGCGGCCACCGCGATCAACAAATTCTTCAACAATGGCGGCGTGCTGCCGCCGAGTTTTGTCACGGTGTTCGGGCTTACCGGGGCCGCCGCCGCCAACGCGCTGACGCAACTGTCGGGCGAGACCGCGGCCGGATCGCAGCAAACCACCTTCAACGCGATGACGCAGTTCATGGGCGTGATGACTGATCCGTTCATGGCCGGACGCGGCGACGGTGCGATCGCGGGCGCGGCCGCGACATCGTTCGCGGATGAAAACAACACCGGCAAGGGCGTGCGCGACGCCTACGGCATGTTCGCCAAGGCGCCCTTGGCACAGAATTACGATCCACGCTGGAGCGTGTGGGCGGCGGGCTTCGGCGGCTCGCAAACCACCGACGGCAGCATTTCGGCCGGGTCCAACACCACGACCAGCAGCGTGTTCGGCACCGCCGTGGGCGCGGACTACCGCTTCTCGCCTTACACCATCGCGGGCTTCGCGCTGGCTGGCGGCGGCACCAATTTCAGCGTCGCCAATGGCGGCAGCGGACGCTCCGACCTGTTCCAGGCCGGCGCGTTCCTCCGCCACAGCGTTGGCGCCGCCTACCTCTCGGCGGCCTTGGCCTATGGATGGCAGGACATCACCACAGACCGCACCGTCACCGCCGCCGGGATCGACCGCTTGCATGCCGCGTTCAACGCCAACGCGTTCTCCGGTCGTCTCGAGAGCGGCTATCGTTTCGCGGCGCCGTGGATCGGAATGGGCCTCACGCCCTATGCGGCCGCACAGTTCACCACCTTCGATCTGCCGGCTTACGCCGAATCCGCTGTCGGCGGGAGCAACGCCTTCGCGCTGGCTTACGGTTCGAAGAGCGTGACCGATACACGCTCCGAACTCGGCCTGCGCACCGACAAATCCTTTGCCACGCAAAACGCTATCCTGACTTTGCGTGGCCGCGCAGCGTGGGCGCATGACTTCAATCCCGACCGCGCCATCGCCGCCACCTTCCAGACGCTGCCGGGGGCTTCCTTCGTCGTCAACGGCGCGGCGCAGGCGCATGATTCGGCTCTGACGACGGCTTCAGCCGAAATGAAATGGCTGAACGGCTGGTCGGCCGCTGCCACTTTCGAGGGCGAGTTCTCCGAAGTCACCCGCAGCTACGCCGGCAAGGGCGTGGTGCGCTACCACTGGTAGCAATGCAACACTCGGCGGCAAGGGGGGAATAGGCGCTGCCGTCACACCCAACGAGGTGTGTGGCGCTTATGGGCGAAGACGCCCCAACGCTGCGGGGGTATGGTGAAATCCGGGAATAAGGGACAACGGCGACCAACCGTCCAGGCTCAGCGTAAATCAATTCAGCGAAATCAATTTCAGCCACCCCATCGCGGCAAAGCTGCGAAGCGCACGTTGCGCGCGGCGCTGCTCGACGGCTGCCTGATCGCCGGCTCAGCTTTGCTAGCGGCGGGCATGGCGGTTGCGGAAGCCGCCGACGCGACCTGGACCGGCGCCACTGACGGGGACTACGCCAGCTCGGCGAACTGGGCTCCGAACGGCCCGCCCAATGCTACGGCCAGCTTCGGGACCTCCGCCACGACCAACATTTCAAACTTCGACGCGGGCGGCTCCGTCGGCGGCTGGACCTTCAATCCCGGCGCATCGAATTACACCTTCACGAATAATACGGGGTCCTTCCAATTTACCCAGGCGGGGATCACTATCAACGGCGGCAGCGTCACCATCTTCAACAACGGCATCACTTCATTTTTGAATGCGAGCACGGCGGACGGCGCGACCATCAACAACAACTTTCTGGTGCGGTTCCAGAATTCAGCTTCGGCGGGCGCCGCCGCCATTACCAACAACAATGCCCTCTGGTTTGAAGGCGCCGGCACGGCCGGCAGCGCCGACATCGTCAACAACTTCGAACTGAAATTCTTCCAAACAAGCACGGGCGGCAACGCCGCAATTACCAATGGCGCCGGCGCGTTGACCGATTTCAGCGCGTCGGCGGGGCTCGGCAACGATCAAAAACTCAGCGCAGGTTCGATCGCCGGTGGCGGGACGTTTTCCTTGGGCGGAAATCAATTGACTGTCGGCGGCAACAATTTGTCGACTACCGTGACTGGCGTGATTGAGGATGGCGGCACCAGCGGCGGTAGCGGCGCCTCGCTGGTAAAGACCGGCTCGGGTACCCTGACGCTGTCGGGCGCCAACACCTACACGGGCGGTACCGCAGTCAATGGCGGCACGCTGGCGGTTTCGGCAGACAGCAATCTGGGCGCGCCTGGCGGCGGGCTTGGTTTTGGCGGCGGGACGTTACAGTTCCTGTCAGGCTTTACCAGCAACCGGGACCTGACGCTGAACGCGGGAGGCGGCACGCTCGATACCAGCGGCAACAACGCTACGCTCGGCGGCACGATCTCCGGCTCCGGCGGTCTGACCAAGACAGGCCTCGGCGTACTCTCGTTGAGCGGCACCCTTTCCTATACGGGCGGCACCACGGTTGACGGCGGCACGGTGTCCCTCGCCGGGACTCTGGCCAGTGCTGCCAGTGTGACCACGATCAACACGGGAGGCACGCTGGTTCTCGGCGGCTCGCAGACCATCAACGCGGTCCACTTGGCCGGCGGCACGATCCAAGGGGGATCGCTCACCGGGGCGATCACCTCGACCGGCGGAACGATCAACACCATCATCGGCGGCTCGGCCAGTGTGACGACGACAAGCGGCACGACGATGCTGGCCGGCGCCAACACCTACACAGGCGGCACCACCAGCAATGGCGGCCTGATCAACTTCAGCACGGCCAATAATTTCGGCACCGGCCAGATCATGCTAAACGGCGGCGGGCTGCAATGGGCCGGCGGCACCGCGACCGATATCTCCTCGCGGCTCGCGGCGATCGGGGCTGGTGGCGGCACTTTCGACACCAATGGCAACAATGTCACGCTTGCGGCCGCGGTTGCCGGCTCCGGCGGGCTGACCAAGACCGGTCTTGGCACGCTGACGCTGGCCGGCGGCAATTCCTTCTCGGGCGCCACCACGATCAATGGCGGCACCTTGGCGGCTCGCCTGAACGGCGCCGCGTTGAACTTCGACGGTGGAACGCTGCAATTGCTGGCCAGCAACGCGAGCAACGGGGCCGTTACGCTGAACGCCGGCGGCGCCACCTTCGATACCAACGGCAACAACGCTACGCTCGGCGGAACGATTACCGGCTCCGGCGGGCTGACCAAGACTGGCGCTGGCGACCTGCGGCTGGTCGGCAACACTACGTACACCGGCGCTACCACGATCAACGGCGGCGCGCTGTCGACAAATCACCTGAACGGCGCCGGACTGAATTTCGACGGCGGGACATTGGTGTTGCTCGCCTCCATCGTCAGCAATGATCCAGTGACACTGAACGCGGGCGGCGGCTCCTTCGCGAACAACAACGGCTTCAATATTACGTTTGGCGGAACGATTTCCGGTCCCGGCGGGCTGAGCAGGGTCTCGCCTGGTACCGTGAAGCTGGCGGGCAGCAATAATTATGCGGGTGGCACCACGATTGGTGGCGGCGGAACGTTAGCGATCTCGGCAGACAATAATCTCGGACTTAGCGGCACCCGAGTCACGTTCGATGGCGGCACGCTTCAGTTGCTGTCGGGATTGACAAGCAACCGGGACATGACAGTGAACGCGGGGGGCGGCACCCTGATCGGCAGCTTCGGCGGATCAACGGCTGCCGTGACGCTCGGCGGCACCATTTCGGGCACGGGCGGGCTGAGCATTGAAGGGAGGACAGTCAAGCTCACGGCCACTAACAGCTATGCGGGCGCCACCACTGTCAACGGTGCTCTCGAGATTGAAGGCTCGATCGCATCTTCAAGCCTGACGACGGTAAATGGCCTGTTGAGGGGGGCGGGCACGCTCGGCGACACGCTTGTCACCAGCAGCGGACTTTTTAGACCCGGCAACACTCCGGGCACGTCCCTGACGGTTGCAGGCAATCTCGCCTTCCAGTCCGGCGCACAGTATCTCGTTCAGCTCAATTCCCAAGCAGCGACGTCAGCTCATGTCACCGGCACGGCATCGCTCAACGGCCAAGTCTCGCCCTCGTTCACGTCGGGCAATTTGCTGCAGCAATATACGATCTTGACCGCGACTGGCGGCATCACCGGGACCTTCTCCTCGGTGACACCATCGTCCAACTTCATCATGACCTTGAGCTATGACCCGCACAATGTATTTCTCAATGTAACTCCTTTGGTATCAGCCGATCTCAACGCCAATCAACATAACATTGCCGCCACGCTCGCCGATTTCTTCGAGCGGACGGGTAGCATTCCGGGTGTGTTCGCGTCGCTGTCGAGGGAAGATTTTGCACAAGTGTCGGGCGAGAGCGCGACCAGCTCGCAGCAGACGACGTTCAGCGCCATGGCGCAGTTCATGGGCGTGCTGACTGATCCCTTTATTGCCGAACGCGAGGGCCTCGGTATGCCCGGTGCGCCGGCGATGCCGTTCGCCGACGAGAGCGCGCGTGCGAGCTCCTATGCCGCTGATGGCAAGGCGCGCAGCGAGCGCGACGCCTACGGCATGTTCGCCAAGGCGCCCGTGGGAGAGCGCTATCAGCCGCGCTGGAGCATGTGGGCGGCGGGCTTCGGCGGATCGCAAACCACCGACGGAAACGTGGCGACCGGCTCCAACAATGCGACCAGCCGGGTGTTCGGCACGGCCGCGGGCGCCGACTACCGGTTCTCGCCATTCACGATCGCAGGCTTCGCGATCGCTGGCGGCGGCACCAACTTCTCAGTCGCCAATGGCGGCACCGGG
>JBJMTR010000131.1:0-2551 GCA_045811565.1 Bradyrhizobium sp. | reverse complement strand
GCCGGCATAGCCCAACGCCAGGATCGCGTGTTTGGGTCCTGAACCCTTGGCGATCGCCTTGAGAATGTCGACAGTCGCGGTCAGGCAGATCCCGTCATCGATATTCAGCGTCGCGTCCTGGATATAGAAATCGCTGGAATGCAGCACGAAGCCGCGCCCGGTATCGACCGGGCCGCCCTTGAGCACTTGCATGGTCTCGGCGTTTTCCGGCAGCTTGATCTGGTCGGCTTTCTGGATGATGTCGAGCTGCACCAGCAGCCCGGGAAAATCGATGCTGCCCGCGGGGCGGTTGACGATAATGCCCATGGCGCCTTCCGAGGAATGCGCGCACAAATAGATCACCGAGCGCTCGAAACGCGGATCGCTCATGACCGGCATGGCGATCAGCAGCTGGCCGTCGAGATAGCCGTTATCGGACGAATTATCGCCGATGCCGGCGACCTTGCCGCGAACGGCTTTGGGTGTTTTGCCTTCAGGGCTCATCCGCAAAGGCCTCCCGTGCTGATTCAACATCCTGATATTGGGTGGGGTTTCTGTCAATCAAGCATCGCGCGCATTCTCTTGCACTTCAGTCGGATTCCGTTGCACATCACAAGCAATTCAATGGTTTGCTCCGAAACTTGCCTGTAAAGACGTCCCATGATCGCCATAGTTCCCATGCGGCTGGCGCTAGGCTTCGCCGCAACGTTGTCCGTCGCTTGTGCCGCGACGGAGCTTCGTGCCGAGGATGCCTCGCCCTGGCAACGGGACGCCCATTCCGCCGTGCGGCTGTTGGCGGGATCGCGCAGCGGCACGGTCCTGCTTGGCGGTGTCGCCATTCAACTTGAGCCGGGATGGAAGACCTATTGGCGGACGCCGGGCGACTCCGGCGTTCCACCCCGCTTCGATTTCTCCAAATCGGAAAACGTCGAAGCCGTGACGGTGTTGTGGCCGGCGCCGATGAGGTTCGACGACGGCGCCGGCGGGATTTCGCTCGGCTACAAGCAGCAGGTCGTGCTGCCACTGCGGATCGTTGCGAAGAGTGCCGATAAGCCGGTGACGCTTCGCGCCGGGATCAATTACGCCGTCTGCGAAAAGCTCTGTATCCCCGTCGAAGCCAGCGCCGAGCTCGCCTTTGCCAGCGTGGCGAGCACCGAGGATGGCATATTGTCCGCGGCCCTCGACACCGTGCCGAAGCCGGCGAACGTTGGCGATCCCAATCCGCTCACCATCCGTGCCGTCAAGCGCGACGGAAAATCCAATGTGCTCGTCGACGTTACCGCGCCGGAGAAAAAGGGCGTCAGCCTGTTTGTCGAAGGGCCGACACCGGACTGGGCATTGCCGGTTCCAAAGCTGGTCGAGCGCTCACCGCCCGGCGTGAAGCGCTTCTCCTTCGAGCTCGACGGCTTGCCGCCGGGCGCAAACCCGGAAGGCGCTGCGCTGAAACTGACGCTTGTCGGCGGCGACCGGGCTTACGAGTTTAATATCAAGTTGGACTGACCCGCCGTCGCCCCGGCCTCGATGCGGGGACGACAGTGGAGGGGCTCCACCCAACCCATTCTTAACGATTCGTTGATACATCGGGCCATCGCCGCCGCCCGCGGCCCCGGGGATTGCCGCTTTGGCTGTGGTGGACACCCAACCCGCAACCGCTTCGCCTGCCGGCGTGACGGCGCGCCTGCGATCAATGCTTGGCAGCCTTGTTGGCGGCTCGAGCGAAGCCTCCGTGACCAGGCGGCTGGCGGGGACGATTTTCATCATCCGCGTCGTCAGCGCGATGCTTGCCTATTTCTCGCAGATCCTGCTCGCGCGCTGGATGGGCGGTTCGGATTACGGCGTCTATGTGTATGTCTGGACCTGGGTGCTGCTGCTCGGCAGCATGATGGATTTCGGCATCTCGGCGTCCGCGCAAAAGATCATTCCGGAATACCGCACAAGCGGCGAACACGCGCTGTTACGCGGCTTTCTCTCCGGCAGCCGCTGGATGACGTTTGGCGTATCCTCTGTGGTCTCGCTGCTGCTGATGGGACTCGTCAGGCTGCTGTCGCCATGGATCGACGCCAACGCGATCGTACCCCTCTATATCGGCTGCCTGACACTGCCGCCCTTCGTGGTCGCCAATACCCAGGACGGCATTGCCCGCTCGCATGACTGGATGCGGCTAGGACTGATGCCGCAATTCATCGTACGCCAGGGACTGATCATCGGCTTCACCGCCGGCGCCTTCGCGCTCGGCTTCCATTTCGGCGCCACCGCAGCGATGCTCGTCAGCGCCGCTGCGGTCTGGGTCGCCATGATCGGCCAGATGCTGGTGCTGAACCGCAGGCTTGACGGCCATATCGAGCCCGGCGCCGTGCTGCCGCTCGCCATCGGCTGCCTGACGCTGCCGGCCTTTGTCGTGGCCAACACCCAGGACGGCATCGCGCGCTCGCACGACTGGATGCGGCTCGGCCTGATGCCGCAGTTCATCGTGCGCCAGTCGCTGATCATCGGCTTCACCGCCGGCGCCTTTGCGCTCGGCTTCCATCTTGGCGCTACCATCGCCATGCTGGCCAGCACGGCGGCAGTCTGG
>JBJMTR010000130.1:0-4100 GCA_045811565.1 Bradyrhizobium sp. | reverse complement strand
GGCGCATTCATCTTCCTCCAGCTCTGGCATGTCGGGCGCGTCTCGCATTCCTCGTTCCAGCCCGGCGGCGCGCTGCCGGTCGCGCCATCGGCGGTGCCGATTGCCGCCGAGTTCAAGACGATGACGGCTGACGGCAAGGTGGTGGACTACGAGACGCCACGTGCGCTCGAGACCAACGAAATCCCCGGCGTGATCGATGCCTATCGGCAGGCCGCCAAGAACGCGCTGGAGGCCGGCTTCGACGGCGTCGAAATCCATGGCGCCAACGGCTATCTGATCGAGCAATTCCTGCAGTCGAAGACGAACTTGCGCACCGATCGATATGGCGGTTCAATCGAGAACCGCGTGCGCTTCCTGGTCGAAGTGACGCAAGCCGCGATCGAAGTGTGGGGCGCCGACCGCGTCGGCGTGCGGCTGTCGCCGTATGGCATTGCCAATGGCAGCAGCGAGGCCGACCCGATGCCGCTCTACACTCACGCCATCAGGTTACTCGATCCGCTTGGCCTGGCCTATCTGCATTTCATCGAGCCGCGCTCCAGCGGCGCCGGCCGTGCCGAGGTCAATCACCAGAATGTGCCTTCGGCGATGGTGCTGTTCCGGCCGATCTGGAGCGGCAAGTTGATCACGGCCGGCGGCTTTACCGGCGAGACGGCGAATGCGGCGATCGCCGCAGGCCATGCCGACGCGGTCGCGTTCGGCCGCATCTTCATCTCCAACCCGGACCTGCCGCGCCGGCTGCAACGCGGATACAAGCTGACGCCCTATAACCGCGCGACGTTTTACGGCGGCGAAGCGGCGGGCTACACGGATTATCCCGTTCACGATGAACTGGAGGAGGCCTAATGCAATCGTAGCCCGGATGAAGCCAACGGGTCGCGCGAATGCGCGCCCGATGACAGGCTCCGCGCAATCCGGGGCCGGCCTCGCGTTCATTCCCGGATTTCGCTTTGCTCCATCCGGGCTACATGCTGACTGAGAGACCGAAATGTTTCCTGAACAGGAAGTCGAGACGAACAAACCAAAGGCGGTGTCGCTCGGCAAACCCGCGACCGGCCAATGCCTGTGCGGAAAAGTCTGCTTCGAGATCGATGTTCCCGCGCGGTGGGCGTGGCACGATCATTCGCCGGCCAGCCGGCGCGCGCATGGCGCGGCATACGCCACCTATGTCGGAAGCTGGCGCAAGCGCTTTCGCATCACAAAAGGCAAGGCCGCGATCACGCGTTACGAAGATAAGACCACGAAGACCGTCCGCAGTTTTTGCGCAAACTGCGGGACGCCATTGTTTTACGAGCGCGCCCGCTCGCCGCACATGGTGAACATCCCGCGCGCGCTGTTCTTCGGCCGCACCGGGCGGCAGCCGCTCTATCACATCGCGATCGAGGAATTGCAGGAATGGGCCTACACCGGCGAACCCCTGGTGCCGCTGAAAGGCTTTCCCGGCGTGGTCTGGCAGCGCTCGAAAAAGAAGAAGCGCAGGCAAGATGATCCGTTCGGAAGTTGGTCGTGAAGGCCTGTGGTCGATCCCGCATGCAGGGCAGCCATGACCGCGATCCATTTGCTTCAGCCATCCAAGTTTGATCATGATGTTTCATCCCGGAGGTCAACGAACTCTCGGGAAGGAGGAGACATGAAGAACCGCATTACCGGGCGCTCGGCTTTCCTTGCATTACTGAAGGACGAAGGCGTTACGCATCTGTTCGGCAATCCCGGCACCACCGAATTGCCGATCATGCACGCCCTGAAGGACCACCCCGACCTCACCTATGTGATGGCGATGCAGGAAAGCCTTGTCGTGGCCATGGCCGACGGCTTCAGCCGCGCCTCGGGGCGGCTCGCCGCCTGCAATGTCCACGTCGCGCCCGGCCTCGGGAATGCGATGGGGTCGCTCTACAACGCAAGCTTTACGGGCACCCCACTGATCCTGACCGCGGGCCAGCAGGAGCAGGGGCACGGCCTGATGGAGCCGGTGCTCTACGGTCCGCTGGTGCAGATGGCCGAACCGTTGGTGAAATGGGCGGTCGAGGTGACGCGGCTGGAGGATTTGCCGCGGATCGTGCGCCGCGCCGCCAAGATCGCGACCACGCCGCCGACCGGCCCGGTATTCATCTCGCTGCCCGGCGATATTCTCAATTCCGAAGCCGGCATCGAACTCGGCCGCTCCACCCGCGTCGATACGCGCGTCAAACCCTCCGACGAGGCGCTGCAGGCGCTGGCAGCGCGCATTCTCAGGGCCGAGCGTCCGGTGATCATCACCGGCGACGAAATCGTCAAAAGCGATGCGCTGCAGGAAGCAGCTTCGCTTGCTGAGACCTTGGGCTGTCCGGCCTATCAATCGTCCACACCGTATGGCGCAAGTTTCCTGTCGGAAAGCCCTTGCTACATGGGCGCGCTGACGCGGCTGCAGAAGCAGGTGCGCGAGACGCTGTCATCTTACGATCTGATGATCGTGCTCGGCGCCGATCCGTTGCGGATGTCGGTCTATAGCGAGGTCGACCCGCTGCCCGATGGGCTGTCGATTGTCCAGGTTGGCCTGGTCGATTGGGATTTGGCCAAGAATTACGGCGCCGAGATCGCGCTCAAGGCCGACGTAAAGGAAACGCTGCGCGCACTGATTCCCGCACTGAAAGACGCCGGCGGCAGCGCGCTCGAGGCGCGCGCGAAGCAGGGCTTGGCGGCGCTGGCATCAAAGAACTGGACGGTGAAGCGCAAGACCCTCGTCGAGCAAATTTCGAAGGCCGGCAATACTTCGCCGATCGATCCGGATTGGCTGACGCTGCAGGTCATCGAGGCAATGCCCGACAATGCCATCCTCGTCGACGAGGGACTGACGTCGGCGCGGCAGATGATCGCGCTGCGCCCGCATCGCGATCGCTACGGTTATCACGCGCTGGCCTCGGGCGGCATCGGCTGGGGCCTGCCCGCATCGGTCGGCGTCAGCCTCGCGAATCCTCATCGCCCGGTGGTATGTTATTCGGGAGATGGCAGCTCGATGTATTCGATCCAGTCGCTATGGACCGCGGCGAACCACAAGCTGCCGCTGACCTTCGTGATCGTCAACAACGGCGGCTATCGCATCATCAAGCAGCGGCTATTGGCGTTCCACGGCGACGATCATTACGTCGGCATGGATTTTATCGATCCGCCGGTGGATTTCACCGGCATCGCAAATTCGCTCGGGCTGGAAGCGATGAAAATCACCGATCCCACGGAGTTGAAGCCGGCGATGAAGTCAGCCTTCAGCCGTCCCGGCGCGAAGCTGATTGAGGTTGTGGTGAGCAATTCGGTGAATTGAAGCGTGGTCCATCAATGCGTCATTGCAAGCGAAAATTGTAGGATGGGCAAGCGAAGCGTGTCCACCAATCAACATGGCTATTTGAAGAATGGTGAGCACGGCGCGAAGTGCGCCTTTGCCCGCCCTACAGCTTATTCCGCCGCCGCGGCGCTTGGCTTCACGCGATACCGAGCGGCCGGATGCGACTCGGTCAGCCGCGCCCGTCCGGCACCAAAGAGTTTTTCGCGCAGCGTGCCCTTCGCATACGCGCTCTTGTAGCGCCCGCGACGGGTCAGTTCCGGCACCAGCATGTCGGCGATATCCTCGAAATCGCCGGGCGAGGTTGCGAACGCGATGTTGAGACCGTCGACATCGGTCGCTTCGAACCACGCCTCGATATCGTCGGCGACCTTTTCCGGCGTGCCGACCACGACCGGCCCGATGCCGCCGATGCCGACATGCTCGGCGACCTCGCGCACGGTCCAGACCCTGTCGGGGTCGGCGCGTGTGATGTTGTCCATCGCGGTGCGGCCGGCGTCGTTCTGGACATGGCGAACCTGCTGGTCGAGGTCGTAGGTCGAGAAGTCGACGCCGGTCCAGCCGGACATCAAGGTTAGCGCTCCCTCGTGACTGATGTGACGGCGATAGTCGGCGTATTTCGCCGATGCCTCGGCTTCGGTGCTGCCGAGAATGATCATCATCATGCTGAACATCAAAATCTCGGCCGGGTGGCGGCCGTTCTCGGCGGCGAGCGCGCGAATGGCTGAAACGCGTGGCGCGATGACCTTCGCGGAGGGACCGGACATGAACACGCATTCGGCGTGCTGGG
>JBJMTR010000129.1:0-8160 GCA_045811565.1 Bradyrhizobium sp. | reverse complement strand
TTGCCGCCCTCATACTCGGTGTCCGAGTTGATCGGCAGCTCCGACGAATCCAGCTTGAAGCCGGTGTTGTAGGGGGTGGTCTGGTAGCGGACGTCATCGAAGACGAAGAATTCCGCTTCCGGTCCGAAGAAAACGGTGTCGCCGACGCCCATCGACTTCACCATCGCCTCGGCCTTCTTGGCGATGCCGCGGGGGTCGCGGTTGTAGGGCTCGCCGGTGGTCGGTTCCAGCACGTCGCAAGTGATGACCATGGTGGTCTCGGCGAAGAACGGATCGATCGTCGCGGTGACGGGGTCGGGCATCAGGCACATGTCGGATTCGTTGATCGCCTTCCAGCCGGCGATCGAGGAACCGTCAAACATCTGGCCTTCGGCAAAGGTCTCTTCTTCGATCATGCCGACGTCGAAGGTCACGTGCTGCCACTTGCCGCGCGGATCGGTGAAACGCAGATCGACGTATTTCACGTCGTTGTCCTTGATCGACTTCAGGACATCTTTGGCGGTCTTCATGAGTACCCCTTTTGGCTTTTCGGGTCGGTTTCCAGGATTGAGCGACGTTCGTGCGTTTTCACGCTTTGCGATCTCACAGGCTCGCGATTCACACTCGCGATTCACAAACGAAATCAGGCCGCTGAAGCAGCCTTATTCTTGTTTTTGGGTCGCAAAATCCGGATAGCACCCGGCTTAGATAGCGTCCAGCCCGGATTCGCCGGTTCGGATACGGATGGCTTCCTCGATGTTGGATACGAAGATCTTGCCGTCGCCGATGCGCCCGGTCTGGGCCGCACGCCTGATCGCGTCGATCGCTTTCTCGACCAGCTCATCGCCGATCACGATCTCGATTTTGACCTTGGGGAGGAAGTCCACAATGTATTCCGCACCGCGATAGAGTTCAGCGTGACCCTTCTGGCGCCCAAACCCCTTGGCTTCGGTGACGGTAATGCCCTGCAGTCCGACTTCCTGAAGCGCCTCTTTCACCTCGTCGAGCTTGAACGGTTTGATGATGGCTTCGATCTTTTTCACTGAGCGCCTCCCGGGCATTTCCAAATTTCAGAGTGCAGATACTTTCAATGCGCGTGGCGCAGTCTGTTCGGTCCTCGTATCCGGCAATCAGCCGAAGACGCTCATACATGGACCTTTTTGGGGCGGCCAGGCGGAGCGGCTTCCTCAAAAGCAGGGTCTATGCCAAGTTGTGAACGCCCCTATTTTGGGAATGTTATCAGTCTTTTAAGAGGCAACCGGCTGAAGTCGGACTGAGCACTGCATGATACCCAAGCCTACGAAATAGGCAAATGGATGAAACCCTATGCAGTCGCTGACTGAAGATTCCCCGGGCGGCACCGGATGTGCCTCTGGAAAAGGCTGTTAGATTGAGGAATCGGCATGGAAGTCCTGACCACCGCCGAGATGGAACGTGCCGACCGCCTGACCATCGCCGGCGGCACGCCCGGTTTCGCGCTGATGCTGAGCGCAGGCCAAGCCGTGGCCGAAGCCGCCATGGATCTGACGGAGGAGGGGCCGATTCTCGTGGTTGCCGGCCGCGGCAACAATGGCGGTGACGGGTTTGTCGCCGCGGCTGAACTGGCCGCGCGCGGCCGCGAGGTCTCGGTCATTCTGCTCTGCGAGCGCGACAGCCTGCAGGGCGACGCCGCCTTGGCCGCGCGTGGCTGGAAATATCCGGTGCTGCCGTTCAACCCCCAGGCGATCGGCAGGCCGGCGATGATCATCGATGCGCTGTTCGGCGCCGGTCTCAACCGAACAGTAAAGGGCGAGCCGCACGACATGATCGAGGCGATCAACGCCAATGGCGCGCCTGTTCTCAGCGTCGATCTGCCGAGCGGCATCAACGGCACCACCGGCGCCATCATGGGCGTCGCCATCAATGCCACCGAGACCGTGACGTTCTTCCGCCGTAAGCCGGCGCATTTGTTGCTGCCGGGCAGGATGCATTGCGGCCGCGTCCGCCTCGCCGATATCGGAATCGATGCGGGCGTGCTTGAGGAAATCCGGCCGCAGACCTGGGAGAACATTCCGCACGTCTGGCAAAAGGCCTTTCCGATTCCGCGCATCGACGGTCACAAATATGCCCGTGGCCATGTGGTCATTGTCTCCGGCGACATGGCCGCGACCGGGGCGGCGCGGCTGTCGGCGCGCGGCGCGTTGCGGGCAGGAGCGGGGCTGGCGACGCTGGCCTCGCCGCGCGTTGCGCTGGCGGTCAACGCCTCGGCGCTGACCGCCGTGATGGTCCGCCCGATCGATACCGTGGTCGAATTCGCGGAACTGATCACCGACAGGCGGCTCAACGCCTGCGTGATCGGGCCGGGTGCCGGCGTCGGCGAGCGCACCCGCGACTTCGTCCACACCGCACTGGCCGCGAAGCGGCAGCTGGTGCTGGATGCCGACGCGCTGACAAGCTTTGCCGACGCGCCGGACCGTTTGTTCGAGCAGATCAAGGCATCTGATGATCAGGTCGTGCTGACGCCGCATGAAGGCGAGTTCCCGCGTGTGTTCAGCGATCTCAGCAACAAGTATCCCAATCGTTCGAAACTGGAGCGGGTGCGCGACGCCGCGCAACGGTCCGGGGCGGTCGTGCTGCTGAAGGGGCCGGATACGGTGGTGGCCTCGCCGGATGGCCGCGCCACCATCGCCGCCAACGCGCCACCCTGGCTTGCCACCGCCGGCGCCGGCGACGTGCTGGCCGGAATGATCGCGGGGTTGTTGGCGCAGGGTGTGCCGGCGTTCGAAGCCGCCAGTATCGGTGTCTGGATGCACGGCGAGGCGGCGCGCGAGGCGGGGCCGGGTCTAATTGCGGAAGATCTGCCGGAAGTGCTGCCCGCCGTCTTCCGGCGGCTCTATGATGAATTCGGGGTGCCTTACTGAGCCTGCCCCCGTTTCTCGCGCCCTTGTCTGCGAATGCCGAGTAGTTGGCAGACGGAGCAGCGGCCATCGAATACCAGTTTCCTTCCATGACCAAACGGGAAGAAAAAGATGTCACGTCAGCCGTTAAGACTGGGCAAGGAATTCGAGAACAAGGTGGCCTTTTCGCTCGGCGTTGTCGCGTCCGGGCGGTTTCTTCACACAGCAGGCATCACCGCGCGTGACCGCAACGGCGATGTTGTCGGCGTTGGCGACATGAAGGCACAGGTGGCGCAGTGTTTCGCCAACCTCGGCGATGTGCTGGCGGCAGCGGGCGCCGGATTCGGCGATGTGGTCAAATACACGATCTACACGACCGATATCGATTTGTTCGACCGGTCGACCCGCGAGATCCGCTTTCCCTATTTCGTCGACCGGCCAGCCTCGACGCTGATCCAGGTTAGCCGGCTGATCGACCCGCGAATGCTGGTCGAGATCGAAGCCGTCGTATGTCTGGGCCAAGAATGAACAGCGCGGCCGGATCGGAGCAAAGTCTTGACGCCTTCCTTGCTGCGGAGGCCGATGCCATCGCGAGCGCCTGTACGCGTTGCGGCAAATGCGTGGAGGTCTGTCCCGTCGTGCCGTTCAGCCAGGCCGCGGGCGCCGATCCGGCCGATGTCGCGCGGGGCGTCGCGGACTTTCTCGGCGTTGGGACGGCCATGAGTGGGGCTGCCGGCGGCTGGCTGTCGAGCTGCAATGGCTGCGGCGAATGCATTCCCGCTTGCCCCGAACAGGTAAACCCGCGGCGCATGCTGATGCTGGCCGCGACGAGGGATGCCGCCGCCACATCGAAAACACCCGAGTTGTTTCGGCGGATGACGCGGGCCATCAAGGTGATGGCGGCGATGCAACTCGTGCCCGAGGAATTCGCGCGGCTGTTAGTGCCGCCGCGGCCGCGTGACGCCGATGTTGTTTTCTATCTCGGCTGCAACGCATTACGGACACCGCACCTGATCTTCAACACGATGCATGTGCTCGACGCGCTCGGTGTCGATTATGACGTGGTGGGCGGGCCATCCTCCTGCTGCGGCGTCATCAGCACGAAGTGGGAAGGATCGATTGCGACAGGCGAGCGCGTGAGCCGCAACACGATCTCGCGTTTCGGTGGGTTCAAGCCTGAGAAGGTCCTCAATTGGTGCCCGACCTGTCAGCTGCATCTCGGCGAGACGCTGAAAGGATTTCACCGGACTGAGTTCGAATTCGATCACATCACGGAATTTCTGGTCTCGCGCGAGGAGGACCTCATTCGGCAATATCGGGCGCCGGTGAGACGGCGCGCGGTGTTGCACACGCATGCCGGTTGCGCGGAGATCGGCGGGGCGGTGGAGCGACTAATGCGGGCGATCCCGGGACTTGAACTTGTCGAGAGCGTCGTGGAGTCCGGCTACACTTGCGGCGGATCGGGCTGCGGCAAGGCGCCCCAACTCGCGGCGATAGAACATGCCGCGCTGCTGGATCGGGCCCGCCAGACAAAGGCCGACACGCTGATTACGCTGTATCACGGCTGTCACGCGACTTTTGCCGGTGCAGCAAAGGAGCGCGAGTTCGACGTTTTGAATTTCACCGACGTGCTGGTCGAAGCGATCGGCGGCATTCCGCACCGCGATCTGCTCAAATCCTACAAACTCTCGGGCGACTGGGAATGGATCGTTGCGCAGGCTCAGCCGCTTCTCAGGGCGAACGGGATTGAGCTGAGCGACGACTGGCTGAAAAAATTCGGCCCGGAAATCTTTGCATCGGCGGAATTCAGAGGCGGCCTCGATTGTTTCGGAAGCACGCCTCCAGGGAGCGACGATCGACGGTGACCAGAAAGCTTGCGACAGGCGCAGCAGGGCAGTCCGAAAACGCAGAGCGCGTGCAGTCGCCGAAATGGGCGCTGGCGCTCTCCGGCCTCGACGACGCTGCAGGCCGCGCGCTACGGAGCCGGATGCGAAAGACCACTGTCGCTGCGCGCGCCGTCATCTTCCGTCAGGGCGAGTCGAGCGACAAGCTTGTGGTCATCGACGACGGGCGCGTCCGCTTGCTGCAGACCCAGGAAAACGGCGAGGAGTTCACTTTCGGCGTGTTCGTCGGCGGCACGATCCTGGGCCTCGCCGCCGTCGTACTCGGCCGGCCGCATATTCTGACTGCCGAAGCGGTGGACCGCTCGGTGATCTCGACCATGTCCCGTGCCGACTTTATGGCTGCAACGCGGACGATCCCAGGCTTTCTCGAGAATATCGCGCGTCTACTGGCGGTGCTCTCGGTGGAAAGCATCGAGCGCAGCGGTCCACTGGTGCTCGACGACGCCCGCATTCGACTCGCCGCGATCCTGATCTCGCTGGCCCGCCAAACCAGGGATAGCGAGGGGCGCGGCCGTTCCGCGATCAATGGCATCACCCACGAGGAGCTCGCGAAAATGATCGGCGTTAGCAGGAACTGGGTGGGCACGGCTTTGGCCGATCTCGAGCGTCTCGGTCTCGTCTCGAAATGCCGCGGCAGGATCACCGTGGAGAGCATCGAACGGCTGAATGGCTTTATCGTCTCCGAGCGCCATCGACGATCAGCCGCAGGCCAGAAGCAGCACCTCGGAGAATGTAAATGACAGTCTACGTGATCGCACAGGTCAAGTTCACCCGCGAAGAGATGTATCGCAGCTACCAGTCGCGCTTCGCCGAGGTCTTCAGAGGATTTAAAGGCCAGTTGCTGGCGGCCGACGAAGCGCCGACGATTCTCGACGGCGAGTGGGATCGCGACAAGGTCGTGGTCATGTCGTTTCCGGATGAGGGCGAAGCGCGGCGGTTTCTGTTTTCGCCTGAGTATCTGGAAATTTCCAAGGACCGCATCGCCGGCGCGGACGTTGTCGCGCTGATGGTGAAAGGATTGGCGACGCCAGCGTGAGGTCGCAGGCCTACTCCACGACAAACGATCGCACCAGCCGCGGCGCCGCCCACTCGGTCGCGACCTGTTCGATCAACCAACGGCCGGCATACTCGGCGGGGAAGGCGATGCGCTGGGTCTGTCCGGGTTCGAGAGCCAGCGTATCCAGCCAGAACGGCTTCCAGCCGTCGTCGAGCCGGTCCAGCAGACGGAAATGGTGGCCGTGGAGGTGGAACACGGCGGCAACAGCGGCGCGGTTGGTCAGCGCCAGCACCACGGTGCGGCCGGCCTTGGCACGGAAAGCGGGCGGGACTGACGCTACGAAGGTTGCTGGCGTCACCCATTCGGTCTGCGCTCCGCCGAGCGCGATATCGAAGCGGAGGGCGTTCTTGAGCTCGAGCTGGACCGGGAGGCCATTGGAGGGCAGCGGCGGGGCCGGCGGGAGCGGCGCCGCGCGGACGGCTGGCTCATTGGCGATGACCAGCCGGCCGATCGGGCGCGGCTCTTTGCCGTCATGCAGGAAGATCGATGAGGTCGTGCCCGCCGGCGCCGTCGCGTCGACGAAGGCATCGACCCGGCCGCCCGGCGCAATCACCAGCGCGCCATTGCGCGCCTGGAACGGCTCGGCCGGCTGGCCGTCGATGGCCATGACACGAACCTCGCTGTTCTCAAATTTAATTGCAATAACAGTTCGTTGGCAGGAATTGATGAGACGAATCCTAAGGCGTGCATTGGCGCGCGCTGAGACATCGAGCGAAAGCTGGCCATTGACCGTATAGACCGGCCTGGTGCCCTTGGGATCGACGCCGGGGGCGATCGCCGTGCCGTCGGGACGAAGACGCCAATCTTCGATCAGCACCACCTCATCGCGATCGACCGTGACTGTTTCGCTCTCCAAGACGATCAGGGGCAACCCACGCGAAGGCCGGGCCAGCCCGTCGCTGAGCAGGGCGAGGTCACAGAAGGATGTGCCGGCATGACGCAGCGGAATCCGGACGGTCGCCTTGCCGCCGGCTGCGACCGCCGGTTGGGCTGTCAGCGGTTCGGCGCTTGAGACGCCGTCAATGCCACGCCAATTGAGGACTGCTGGTGCCGGCAGATCGTTGCTGAATGCGATCTCAGCGGCCTCGCCGCGCGTGAACCTGAGGCCCGGCCCCGCCAGCGACCAGACCGCCGTGCCCGGGCCGCCCGGGACCAGCGTGAGATTGTCGGGTTTGGCCTGGAGCGCGACCGAGGGGCCGCCCTGGGCGTAACCGGGCATCGGAAATGCCGGGGCGAGGGCCGCGGCCCCCAGTGCGGCTATCAGCTCGCGTCGGTCCCGTCGGAATTTGTCGCTTGCCATCAGGCCGATGCGGACCATTTTTTGCTCAATATGTCCAGTCGGCGGCCCTGCTTGCGATCGCCGCAAAAAGGGCCATTTTTTTGCTGCGAACGGGTACGCTCATGTTATAAGCCCGCCGCCCGCGGCATCGCGGCCGGACATGATGCTATCAGCGGGCGTGGCGGAACTGGTAGACGCGCTGGATTTAGGTTCCAGTGACGAAAGTTGTGGGGGTTCGAGTCCCTCCGCCCGCACCAAGCGCTTTCAGCGTTTGCATGACGAATACCTGGAAGACCTGTCTCCTCTTTTTTGAGGATTTGGGTCAGCCGAACCACCGGCGCAGGCGTTAAAGCCGTGCGTCGACAAGATTGAACACAGTCGCGGCCGTTGGGCCCGGCGAAAGCGGAAGAAGAATGACGCCATGCAGGTCACCGAAACCCTCAATGAGGGACTGAAGCACGAATTCAAGATCAGCGTTCCCGCCACCGATCTGGATGCGAAGGCGGATGCGCGCCTGGTCGACCTCAAGGACAAGGTGCGTCTGAACGGCTTCCGTCCCGGCAAGGTGCCGGTGAGCCATCTGAAAAAGATCTACGGCCGTTCGGTGATGGCGGAGACCATCGACCAGACCATCCGCGACACCAACACGCAGATTTTCACCGATCGCGGTTTCCGCCTCGCGACCGAGCCGAAGATCACCATGCCGACCGAGGAGAAGGAGGTTGAGCAGCTTCTGGCCGGCAAGTCCGATCTCACCTACACGGTTGCGATCGAAGTGGTGCCGAAAATTCAACTCGCCGATTTCAAGAGCTTTTCGGTCGAGAAGCCGGTGGTCGAAGTATCCGATGCCGACGTCGATGAAGCCATCAAGCGCATCGCCGACCAAAGCCGCCCTTATGTGGCCAAGAGCGAGGACGCCAAGGCCGACAACGGCGACCGCGTCACCATCAACTTCAAGGGCACCATCAACGGCGAAGCATTCGACGGCGGAACCGGAGAGGGCATCCAAGTCGTGATTGGCGCCGGCCAGTTCATTCCGGGCTTTGAAGAGCAATTGATTGGGAT
>JBJMTR010000128.1:0-3406 GCA_045811565.1 Bradyrhizobium sp. | reverse complement strand
GCAGACAACTGCCGACACTGAGCATCCCATTCCCGTCGAATATGGTGCGGAATCGATTCGGGTGTTGAAGGGCCTCGATGCCGTACGCAAGCGGCCGGGCATGTATATCGGCGATACCGACGACGGTTCTGGCCTGCACCACATGGTCTATGAGGTCGTCGATAACGCCATCGACGAAGCGCTTGCCGGCCACGCCACCGCGGTCGAAGTCATCCTCAATGCCGACGGTTCGGTCACGGTGCGCGACGACGGCCGCGGCATTCCCGTCGACATCCACAAGGGTGAAGGCATTTCGGCGGCCGAGGTCATCATGACCCAGCTGCATGCCGGCGGCAAATTCGACCAGAATTCCTACAAGGTTTCCGGCGGCCTGCACGGCGTCGGCGTTTCCGTCGTCAACGCGCTCTCCAGCAAGCTGTTGCTGCGGGTCTGGCGCGACGGCAAGGAGCATTTCATCGAGTTCGCCAATGGCGACTCGGTAGCGCCGCTGCGCGTGGTCGGCGAGGCCGGTGGCAAGCGCGGCACCGAGGTGACGTTCTTTGCCTCTCCCGAAACCTTCACCAATGTCGAATATGACTTCGCCACGCTGGAGCATCGCCTGCGCGAGCTCGCGTTCTTGAATTCCGGCGTCAACATCGTGCTCTCGGACATGCGTCACGCGGTCGAGAAACGCGAGGAAATGCGCTATGTCGGCGGCGTCGAGGAATTCGTCAAATATCTCGATCGCAACAAGGAGGCGATCGTACCTTCCCCGATCATGGTGCGGTCGGAAATGAACGGCATCGGCGTCGAGGCGGCGCTGTGGTGGAACGATAGCTATCATGAGAACGTGCTGTGCTTCACTAACAACATCCCGCAGCGCGACGGCGGCACCCATCTCGCGGGTTTCCGCGGCGCGCTGACGCGCCAGGTCAACGGCTATGCCGAAGCCAATGCGAAAAAGGAAAAGATCGCGCTGACCGGCGATGATTGCCGCGAGGGCCTCACCGCGGTGCTCTCGGTAAAAGTGCCCGATCCGAAATTCTCGTCGCAGACCAAGGACAAGCTGGTGTCCTCGGAAGTGCGCCCGGTGGTCGAGAACGTGCTCAATGAAGCCTTGGCGGCGTGGTTCGAGGAACATCCGACTGAAGCCAGGGTGATCGTCGGCAAGGTGATCCAGGCGGCCGCGGCGCGCGAAGCCGCCCGCAAGGCGCGCGAGCTGACGCGCAAGAATCCCCTGAGCGTTTCCTCGCTGCCCGGCAAGCTCGCCGACTGCCAGGAAAAGGACCCCGCCAAATCAGAACTGTTCATCGTCGAGGGCGATTCGGCAGGCGGCAGCGCCAAGATGGGCCGCAACCGTGAATTCCAGGCGGTGCTGCCGCTCCGCGGCAAGATCCTCAATGTCGAACGCGTGCGCACCGACAAGATGCTGTCGAGCGAGCAGATCGGCACGCTGATCACCGCGCTCGGAACCGGCATCAGCGACGATTTCTCGGCCGACAAGCTGCGTTACCACAAGATCATCGTAATGACCGACGCCGACGTCGACGGCGCCCATATCCGCACGCTGCTTCTGACTTTCTTCTACCGGCAGATGCGCGAGCTGATCGACCGCGGCCATCTCTATATTGCGCAGCCGCCGCTCTACAAAGTATCGCGCGGCAAGTCCGAGCAGTATCTGAAGGACGAGCGCGCGCTGGAAGATTATCTGATCTCGACCGGGCTCGACGAATGCGTGTTCAAGCTGGATTCCGGCGACGACCGAGCGGGCCGAGACTTGTTGTCACTGGTCGAAGACGCCCGCATCATCCGCGCCGTGCTGCGCAATTTGCACAGCCGGTATCATCGGCAAGTGATCGAACAAGCCGCTATCGCAGGCGTGTTTGGCAAGGAGATCTATAGCGATCCAGAAAAGGCCCATGCCGCGGCAGACTACATGGCGAGGCGGCTTGATAGGCAGGCCGAGGAAGTCGAACGCGGCTGGAGCGGACAATTCGTGGAAGGCCAAGGCTTCATTTTCGAGCGCACCGTACGCGGGGTCAAGGATGTCGCCATCATCGACGACGCCTTCCTTGGTTCGGCCGACGCCCGCAAGCTCCACGAATACCGAAAGAGGCTGCAGGAAGTCTATGACAGACCCGGCAAGCTGCGCCGCAAGGACAACGAGCAAACTATCCACGGCCCGGTCGGCCTTTTCGAAGCCGTAACCGACGCGGCCCGCAAGGGCGTAACACTGCAGCGCTACAAAGGCCTGGGCGAGATGAACCCGGGTCAGCTCTGGGAAACCACGCTCGACATCGAGGCGCGCTCGCTTCTGCAGGTGAAGATCAAGGAGGTCGACGAGGCCGATGACATCTTCACCAAGTTGATGGGCGACGTGGTCGAGCGGCGCCGCGAATTCATCCAGGATAACTCGCTCAGCGCCAACGTCGACGTGTGAGGGGCAAACCCTCCATGGCGCGCCCGTCCGGTGGCGGAGATTCCATCAGGAGATCCGGTGCGGCGTGAACCGCCATTCGGCGCTCGCGGCGTGCGGAACGGTGAGCGGGAGTCCAAAGCGCTGAAACAGGCGCGAGCCGGCGGGTTCATAAAACAAGGTCACCGCGGAAATCATGTCGTGCTCGATCGCGAGCAGCTGAATGGAGTGCGCAGTCCACGGCGCATCCGCGCGCTCTTGCTGCCGGAGCGAAGCCTCCTGTCGCGCCACCGCTAGAACGCCTGCGCCGTTGCGGATGCCGCATTCCCTGCGACCTACTCCTCGGCTTCCGCCGATCACGACCATGTTCGTGCCTGTCGCTCGAGCCATTTGGTCCTCCTGGCCTGCCGGTGGTCACGCCGACCCGCCTCAATGTTAAGACCGGCGCGGCGGCGGAAATTCATCGGTGCTCGCGGGCCCCCTCGCGCGCAAAAGCGCGTGCGACCGCGCTGCCGACCGCGCCTCCGGCTCCGTAAATCACCGCAACCTTGTTCTTCAGCAACATCTCTGGTTCCCTTGTTCTGTGGGCCTTACGGATGTCGACCGCCGGCATAATCGCTTCCGGTATTGTTTGGACACGCTGTTCCATGTCGCCGTCGCGGATTACGGTTTTCACAGGCCTGAATTTGACAGGAATAGGCAAATGGCTGAAAACGCCGACATGACATTCTCAGCTATTGTTTGACGGTCCACGTGACGCCGATCCAATACATCGTTGAAGGCGGCCACCGGCTCGCGGGCACGATTGAGCCGTCCGGCAACAAGAACTCGGCCTTGCCGATCATCGCGGCGGCGTTATTGACCGAGCATCCGGTCACGCTGGAAAACGTGCCGCGGATTCGCGACACCGAGACGCTGGTCGAACTGATCCGGTCGGTCGGGGCGTCCGCTGCATGGGTTGAACGCAATACGCTGGCGATCCACGCCAAGAATATCCGCGCCGCCGATCTC
>JBJMTR010000127.1:0-2127 GCA_045811565.1 Bradyrhizobium sp. | reverse complement strand
ATGTACGGCATGATGTTCAGCGCGAAGATCGCCATGCGGTGGATGCCGCCGCCGGCGAACATGTTGAACATGCCGAGGATGCCGCCCGCCTGGGAACGGAACACCTGCTCCCAGATGTTGGGATCGATGCCGGGCAACGGGATGTAGGTGCCGAGCCGATAAACAAGCAGCGCACCCAGCGTGAACCAGATGCGCTTTTTCAGCTCGTCGGCCTTGGCCAAGGCTCCGAAATTGAGGTTTGCCGCAAGTTGTTCCGCTGCTGAGACCATGTCTTGGCTTTCTCCCGCCGCCTCTGGGCCGAATTGTCCGGACCGGACAATCGGCTGACGCCGGACATTATTTGGTACTCGGCTACGATAAGTCCAACGTTCTGTTCTGCGGAATGCCCGCTGATCGCGGGCAATGACGCAGATGTTACGCCGCCTCGCCTTCTTCCTTCTTGGCCGGCGCCAGGATCTTCACCGTGCCGCCTGCCTTCTCGACCGCTGCCACGGCCGATTTCGACGCGCCGTGCACCTCGATATTCAGCTTGGCCTTGAGTTCGCCGCGGCCGAGCAGCCGCACGCCATCCTTGGCGCGGCGCAGTACGCCCGACTTCACCAGCGACTCGGCGTTGACGGTAGAACTCGCGTCGACCAGCTTGGCGTCGACCGCCTCCTGCAGCCGGTCGAGATTAAGTTCCGCAAAATCGAGCTTGAAGATGTTGTTGAAGCCGCGCTTCGGCAGGCGCCGGTGCAGCGGCATCTGACCGCCTTCAAAGCCCTTGATGCGCACGCCCGAACGCGCGGTCTGGCCCTTGCCGCCTCGGCCCGAGGTCTTGCCCTTGCCTGAACCAATGCCGCGACCGACGCGCATGCGCTTCTTGCGCGAGCCGGCATTGTCGGCGATATCGCTGAGCTTCATCGCCCTGTCTCCTTGTTTGCCTTAACCCTCGCCGACGACGCGGACGAGGTGTTGAACCTTGTTGATCATGCCGCGAACCTCAGGGGTATCCTGATGCTCGGCAACCCGGCCGATCTTGTTGAGCTTGAGGCCGATCAGCGTCGAACGCTGCGAGTGATGGCGGCGGATTGCGCTGCCGATCTGCTCGACCTTGATCGTCTTTGCGGCCTTGGCCATGACAGTAACTCCAAATAGCGCGAGTGTTATTCAGCCACCGCTTCGGCATCGCCGCCGACGCGGCGCGCCTGCAGGGTGGACACCTTGATGTTGCGGCGGGCCGCCACCGAGCGCGGCGAATCCTGATGCTTCAGCGCGTCGAAGGTCGCGCGAACCATGTTGTAGGGGTTGGACGAGCCGATCGACTTCGCCACCACGTCCTGAATGCCGAGTGTTTCGAACACCGCGCGCATCGGACCGCCCGCGATGATGCCGGTACCGGCGGGCGCCGCGCGCAAGTAAACGCGGCCGGCGCCGTGACGGCCGGCGATATCATGATGCAGCGTGCGGCCTTCGCGCAGCGCCACGCGTGTCAGATTGCGCTTGGCCGATTCCGTCGCCTTGCGGATCGCCTCCGGCACTTCGCGCGCCTTGCCGTGGCCGAAGCCGACCCGGCCCTTCTGGTCACCGATCACGACCAGCGCCGCAAAGCCGAAGCGCTTGCCGCCCTTGACGACCTTCGCCACGCGATTGATGTGGACGAGCTTGTCGACGAACTCGCTGTCGCGCTCCTCGCGATCCCTGCCCCGTTCGCGTCCGCCGCGTTCGCGTTCACCTGCCATGGTGTTTTCCAATCTTTGAGAGGCTTAGGCCTCTGTCCTCGTAACCGTTCAAACCAGTTCTTCTCGAACCCAATTCCTAGAAGCTAAGTCCGCCTTCGCGGGCCGCATCCGCAAGCGCCTTGACGCGCCCGTGATAGAGATAGCCGCCGCGATCGAACACCACTTCCTTGACGCCCTTCTGCGTGGCGCGCTCCGCCAGGAGCTTGCCGACCGCCTTGGCGGCATCGATGTTGGCGCCGGTGTTGCCGACCTCGCGCATCGTCTTTTCCAGTGACGAGGCGGAAGCCAGCGTCTCGCCCTTCAGATCATCGATGACCTGGGCGTAGATGTGCTTCGACGAGCGGAACACCGACAGACGCGGGCGTCCACCGGCGGAACGGCGCAGCGAATTCCGCACGCGCTGCTT
>JBJMTR010000126.1:0-5231 GCA_045811565.1 Bradyrhizobium sp. | reverse complement strand
GCGCTGGATCGCCTCGCGCGGCGGCCTGACCCCGCGCATGATCTTCCTGCGCGGCAAGCAGCTCGAGGCGATGTACAGGCCCTGCTACCTCGATGCCCAGGCATACGCGCCGCGGTCATCCCCGCGCTGACAAAGGGATCCAGTCTGCTCTGAAATCATGGTTCGAGACGCACGGCTTTGCCGCGTTTCTCACCGTGAGGCCTTAGGCAGACCTCATCCTGAAGGAGCGGCGTCTTCGCCGCGTCTCGAAGGATTGAGCCACTGCTCTCGCTTGGCGGTTTTCGCTCCTCATGACGTGATGGAGTTCGCAGGCATTGCGCTTGCCGCCCGGGGGAACTCGCCCTATCTGAACCTCATGGTTCAGCCGATTACCACCCGACATGGACTGATTGCGCCGACCCGGGCTCAGGGCAGGGTGGCCTCGGCGATCGTGTGGGGCGCCGCCGGCCTTGGTGTGGTCGTTCTGCTCGGCGCGGCGGCGCTCTGGTTCCATTACGGGACCGCGGTGTTCTTTGAGATGATTGCCGCCGGTGTCTCGGCGTGCTTCTGATCCACAAGGGAATTCAATGATGCCCCGCACCACCCGCCCGCTGGTGATCTTCGCCGCCTTTACCGGCAGCCTTGTCGTGGGGCTGGTGCTGATGCTGTGGGCGATGGGCGGCCTGCCCAGCGTAAGCGCGCCTGCCGCGATCGGTGGCCCGTTTCAGTTGGCCGACCAGGCCGGCCAGACCGTGACCGAGAAGAATCTTAAGGGACGTCCGACCCTGATCTTCTTCGGGTTTACCCATTGCCCGGATGTGTGCCCGACCTCGCTGTTCGAGATCTCAGAGGTGCTGAAGGCGATGGGCGAGGACGCCGATCGAGTGAACGCCTATTTCGTCTCGGTCGATCCGGAGCGCGATACCGCCGCAGCGATGAAGGATTATCTCACCGGCTTCGATCCGCATTTGAAGGGGCTGACCGGCGATCCCGAAGCGGTGGCAAAAGTGCTCTCGGCCTACCGGGTCTATGCAAGGAAAGTCCCGCTCAAGGATGGCGACTACACCATGGACCACACCGCGCTGGTCTACCTGATGGATCGCGGCGGCAAGTTTGTTTCGTCGTTCAACCTGAAGCGCACGCCGGAAGAGGCCGCGGCCGATCTGAAACGCTATCTCTAACCACAGCCTTTTCGGGCGAAGTCGCACTGTTTCGCGCGAGGACCGCGTCAATAGGAAGCGTTACGCGCTCGAATTGAGGCAAACGGCCCTCGCATCGCATCCCGGATCGGCTATAAGGCCGTCCAATTCCATAGACTTCGCCGGCAAATGCCAGAGATCGCCTTGTCATCCCGTATCCGCGCGCTTCGAACCATTCACGCCTCGCTGGCCGGATGGTCTGTTGCGGCTGCGTTGGCGATGGTCATGCCGGTCGGGACAGGACACGCCGAAACTTCGCCGAGGCGCGCGGTCGAGGCGGCCCCGCAGGCAGTTCCCGGCTTCTGGGACCCGCGGCGGCGTCCGGACCGGCCGGACCTGTCGCGCCTCACCGTGATCCGTTTTCTGACCGAAACCGATTATCCGCCGTTCAACTTCACCGGCCCTGACGGCAATCCTGCCGGCTTCAACGTCGATCTGGCGCGCTCGCTGTGCGACGAGATCAAGGTCACCTGCACCATCCAGATGCGGCGTTTCGAGACGCTGATCGACGCGCTCACGACCAACCGGGGCGACGCCATCATCGCCTCGATGGCGGTGACGCCGCAGATGCGCGCCAAGGTCGATTTCACCGACCCCTATTATCGCGCGCCGGCGCGCTTCGTGGCGCGGCGCGACGATGTGATGCCGGAAGTGCGCCCCGAATATCTCGAGGGCAAAAAGGTCGGCGCCGTCGCCGGCACCTCGCATGAGGCCTATCTGAAGGCGATGTTCACGGATGCCGAAATCCGCTCCTATGCGAATGACGACGCGCTGCGGCTGGCTCTGCGGCGGGGCGAGGTCGATTTCATTTTCGGCGATGCGATCTCGCTGGCGTTCTGGATCAACGGCACCGATTCCGGCGAATGCTGTGCGTTCTCGGGCGGGCCCTTTGTCGAGAGCCGCTATTTCGGCGAAGGCATCGGCATCGCCGTCCGCAAAGGCAACGACCTGTTGCGGCAGTCGCTGAACTGGGCCCTGTTCCGGCTCTGGGAAAAAGGCCGCTACACCGATCTGTGGCTACGGTATTTTTCCGTTAGCCCGTTTTGACGCAGTCATCCGGGATGGTCCGAAGGACCAGACCGCAGATGCGCAATCGCGCATCGGGGAATCTCGAGATTCTCCGATGCGCAATTGCACATCGGAGTTCGATGCTTTCGCATCGCCCGGAATGACGGCTCTGCCGTCGTTTTGCATTTTGACGCGGAAGCGTTAGTTTCCGCGGCCTTGGAGAAGCTGATGTCCACGATCGATCTTGCCGCCAGCCCGAGCGATCTGCGCTCGCTCGCCGAACAATCCAACGCCTGGCCGTTCGAACAGGCGAAAGCGATCGTCGCGCGGCTCAAAAAGAACCCAAAGGACGAGGTGCTGTTCGAGACCGGCTACGGTCCGTCCGGCCTGCCGCATATCGGCACCTTCGGCGAGGTCGCGCGCACCACCATGGTGCGCCATGCGTTTCGCGTGTTGACGGAGGACAAGGTCAAGACGCGGCTGCTGGCGTTCTCCGACGACATGGACGGCTTGCGCAAGGTGCCGGACAACGTTCCGAACAAGGAAATGCTCGAGAAGAATCTGGGCAAACCGCTGACGCGGGTGCCCGATCCCTTCGGCACCCATGAAAGTTTCGGCGCGCACAATAATGCGCGGCTGCGCGCGTTCCTCGACACCTTCGGGTTCGACTACGAGTTCGCGAGTTCGACCGATTACTACACATCGGGCAAGTTCGACGCCGCGCTGCTGCGCATGCTCGAGCGCATCGACGCCGTAATGAAGATCATGCTGCCGAGCTTGCGCGAGGAGCGCGCCGCGAGCTATTCGCCGTTTCTGCCGATCTGCCCGCGCACCGGCATGGTGCTGTATGTGCCTGTGACGGCCCATGACGCGAAGGCCGGCACGATCTCCTATGACGATCCCGAGACGAAGGAGAGCATGACGCTTCCCGTCACCGGCGGCCATTGCAAATTGCAATGGAAGCCGGACTGGGCGATGCGCTGGTTCGCGCTCGGCGTGGACTACGAAATGGCCGGCAAGGATTTGATCGATTCGGTCAAGCTGTCAGGCAAGATCTGCGCGGCGCTCGGCGGCAGGCCGCCGGAGGGATTTAATTACGAGCTGTTCCTCGACGAGCTTGGCCAGAAGATTTCCAAGTCGAAGGGCAACGGGCTCACCATCGATGAATGGCTGCGCTATGCGTCGCCGGAATCGCTGTCGCTGTTCATGTATCGCGAGCCCAAAGCGGCGAAACGGCTGTATTTTGACGTGATCCCGCGCAATGTCGACGACTACCAGCAGTTCCTCGAAGCCTTCCCGGGCCAGGACGGCCGGCAGCGACTGGCCAATCCGGTTTGGCATATTCATGCCGGCCATCCGCCCAAGGCCGACATGCCCGTCACCTTCCAGCTGTTGTTGACGCTGGTCTCGTCGTCGAATGCGGAGAATGCCGAGACGCTGTGGGGCTTCATCGGGCGCTATCGTCCCGGCGTTACGCCGCAGACGCATCCGAAACTGGATGCGATGGTCGGCTATGCCATCAACTATTATCGCGACTTCGTAGCGCCGACCAAGAGATTCCGCGAGCCGACCGATAGCGAGCGCGCGGCGTTGCAGGACCTGCGCGACGCGCTGTCGAACATGCCGGCGGGCTCCACGGCGGAAGAGATTCAGAGCGTTGTCTATGAGATCGGGCGCCGCGAACCGTTCCTCGATTCCGTGAAGAAGGGCAAGGACGGTCGCCCGGGTGTCTCGCTCGACTGGTTCAACATGCTCTACCAGGTGCTGCTCGGCCAGGAAAAAGGCCCGCGCTTCGGATCGTTCGTCGCCGTGTACGGGCTGGCGAACTCGGTGGCGATGATCGACGGCGCACTGGCGCGCTCATCATAGTTCTCTCTGTCGTCCCCGCGAAAGCGTGGACCCATGATCACGGCGCGCTTAATTTAGCGGGCGGTCTTCGCAATGCGTCATCACATAGCCGCCGGCGTGAGCCGCAAATCGAGATGGTAGGCCCGCGGCAATTTCAAGCAAGACGGGTTCAAAACCAGGCTACAATGCTTCCCATAACGCGAGCCGTCCAAGCCCGCCGCGAGGCGGGGAGACGGATGTTTTGCAGGTTCGAAAGGGAGGACGCTCATGCAGTTCAGGGTTTCGCCGAACGCGCTTTCCGATAGCAGCGCCGCCGAATGGCAGGCGCGGGTCGATCTCGCCGCTGCGCACCGGCTGGCTTTCATGCACGGTTTCAGCGAGGGCATCTTCAACCATTTGACGTTGGTGGTGCCCGGCCGCAGCGACCGCTACTACCAGATCCCGTTTGGGATGCATTGGTCCGAGGTCACGGCGTCTTCCTTCATGGAAGTCGGCATCGATGACGGCAAGGTCAAGCGTGGCGAGGGCGAGGTGGAACGCTCCTGCTACTGCATCCATGCGCCGATCCATAAGGCGCTGCCGCAGGCCAAAGCGGTGTTTCACACCCACATGCCGTATGCGAGCGCGCTGACGCGGCTCGAAGATCCGCGCATCAAGGAGATCGGCCAGACCGAGGTCGGCATGATGGGCGAGATTGCCTATGACGACGAGTACACCGGACCTGCGCTCGATCCCGCCGAAGGCGCCCGCCTCGCCAGGGTCATCGGTGACAAGACCGTGCTGTTCATGGCCAATCACGGCATCTCCACAGTCGGCGAGAGCGTCGCCGATGCCTATGACCGCCTCTATTACATCGAGCGCGCCGCGCAGGTTCAGATCTACGCGATGTGGACGGGACAGCCGCTCAAACAGCTTCCCGACGCCGTGGTCGAGAAGACCAAGCGCGATATCGGCGGCACGCATTTGTATAAGGGACCGAGCCCGGCCCAGCGTCACTTCGACGCCTTGAAACGCATCCTCGACCGCAAGGAGCCGGACTACGCAAAGTAGTCCAGTTCTCTCTGCGTCGTCCCGCATCGTCGTCCCTGCGAAAGCAGGGACACCCATAAGCCCAGGATGTTGTTATTGAGCCAAGCTGTTGCTTCAGCTCATTCGAAATTCCTCTCTCACCTCATCCGGAGACGCTGTGAATCTTTG
>JBJMTR010000125.1:0-5129 GCA_045811565.1 Bradyrhizobium sp. | reverse complement strand
GGGTGTGCGGCGACTTGTGGTTTCTCGCGCAACTTTTCGTGTCGCCCGATCATCAGGGCCGCAACATCGGCAACGAATTGCTGAAACGGACATTCGAACATGCGAAGAAATCCGTCGCTACCAACAGGGCGCTGATCACCTTCACGTTCAACACCGTATCGCAGGGACTTTATATTCGGAACGGCCTGTTTCCGCGCTTTCCCATCTACAATTTTAGTGTTGCGCGCGACCTCCTGATGGGCCGCTTGAAGGGCCCGCAATTTCGTCATGTCCCGCTCAAGGAAGCAGCCTCGGACTTACAATTGCTTACAGGAATTGACGCTCAGGTTCTGGATGTCTCGCGAGAGAAGCATCACCGGTATCTGCTCAACGACAGGACGACGAGAGGTGTCGCCCTTTATTCCGGAGAAGAGTGCGTCGGCTATACCTATGTCAGCACCGGCGGCCACATCGGACCGCTCGCCGTCGCGCGGCCCGACGCGCTTGGCTCTGCGTTTACGACTGCGCTGGCTGTTGCGGTGGAGATTGGTTCTCCGCGCGTGACGGCCTTTCTTCCTGGCGCGAGCGAAGCGGCTCTAAGGATCGCGGTCGAGCACGGGATGCGCATCACCTTTCCGATGCTGTTGATGTCGACACGAGATTTTGGCGATTGGACCGGGTATCTGCCTCGCAATCCGGGTTTCATGTGAGGCAGTAACTGTTTCTGACGCACTTTGCTGACGTTGACGTTTTGACCAAGGTCAGCTTTTTGGCCAACACCGCTCATTCACGGTTGGCAAGCACGGCCGACCGATTTCCCCCGCAGGACGACGGTTAGCCCGCCTCAAGACTGACGCAGTGAAATGGGCTCCAGGTCCCTTAGCCGCTCCGACGAAGGCGGCCTGAAATCACTTTTCCGGATCATGCTTTAGCAGCCGCGGCAGATGCTCTTGATCTTGCGGTCGAGAACAGCGTCTTCCTTGTTGACCGGGTTGTTCGGATCGCTCAGGTTTTTCTCGCTAGGCACATCGCTGGCGCGGGGTTGGCGATGACCAATCGGCGCTTGTACCATCGGTCTGTCGGAACCCGGATTTTTCGGGAACGCTGACGATCCGCCTTGCGCGAACGCGGCGGGGCCGCCGATCAAAACCACCAGTGCCATGGACAAAAACGTCTTTCTCATCACGGTTCTCCCCGTTTTGAAAGTTTATTCATCGCGCCCGTTCCGGAACATCGATGACAGCGCAGTTCCGGCGGCCCTGTGCGGCGCAATCCTGAACCTTTCGGAGTTCGGCCATGGTGACAAGTAACCACACTCCCGCTACCACCAGCACCGCAAAGAAGCCGAGCAACACGGCATTTTCGACGTTGCGGTTGCCCTCGTCTTCCGGCGGCTTTTCGTTTCCCCCGCCTTCCTCGCTCATGGTTCGGGCGGATAGAGATGAACGTCGCCGCAATAGTCAACGATACGATATCGCGCTTCCGAGGCTACTTCACGTTCCCGGGAATTCGTATGCGACAAATAATTCGGCCCGATCGGCGCCTTGCCGTGGCCACCGGGAACATCGAGCACGTATTCAGGCTGGCACAGGCCTGAGACGCGCCCCCGCAAAGCCCGCATCAGTTCCTGCCCCTGCTCGATCGTCGTGCGCAGATGCGCGGTGCCCGGCGCCAGATCGCCATGATGGAGATAATACGGCTTGATCCGGCATTCGACGAAGGCCCGCATCAGCGCTTCCAGGGTCGCCGCGTCGTCGTTGACCCCGCGTAGCAGCACCGACTGGCTTACCAGGGGAATACCGGCATCGGCCAGGCGGTCGCAGGCGGCACGGGCATCACCCGTGACTTCGCGCGGATGGTTGGCATGAACGGCAATCCAGGTGGTTGCGCCTTTCACCTTGAGCGCCGCGACCATCTCGGGACTGATGCGGGCGGGATCGGCGACGGGCACGCGGGTATGGATGCGGACAATCTTGACGTGATCGATCGCGGCGAGATCGGCCATGATCTCGGCAAGCCGTCGCGGCGCCAGCATCAACGGATCGCCGCCGGTCAGGATGACTTCCCAGACTTCCGGGCGGGCGCGGATGTAATCGAGCGCGCGTCTGTAACCGGCGTCGGAGAGCGCCGTCGCCTTGCCGGGTCCGACCATTTCGCGGCGAAAACAAAACCGGCAATACACGGCGCAGACATGCACCAGCTTGAACAGCACCCGGTCCGGATAGCGATGCACGATCCCCGGAACCGGCGAATGCGCGTCGTCGCCAATTGGATCGGCGCTCTCGCCGGGCTGTTCCACCAACTCCTCGAGGCTCGGAACGAACTGCCGCGCGATGGGATCGTCAGGATTGTCCGGATCGATCAGCGCAGCAATATCGGGCGTCAGCGCCATCGCATAGCGCGCGGCGACTTTTTCGAGATCGGCAAGCGCGGTCGCCGGCGCAAGGCCGCTTTGGACGAGCTCGGCGGGTTGCCGCAAGGTCGCCAATTTTCGATCAATCCTGTTCATGGTTCACCCGCAGGTGGCGTCCACACCACCTGATCGATTTTGAGCGCGCCGCTTGCCAGCATCACCAGCCGGTCGAAGCCGAGCGCGACGCCGCTTGCCTCTGGCATGTTGGCGACCGCGGCGAGAAACTCCTCATCCAGCGGATAGCGCTCGCCGTAGCGCCGCCATTTTTCGTCCATCGCCGCGGTGAAACGATGGCGCTGTTCGGCGGCGTCAGTCAATTCGCCAAAACCGTTCGCAAGCTCGACACCGCAAGCATAGACCTCAAACCGTTCGGCGACGCGCGGGTCGGACGTCTTTGCGCGCGCCAAGGCGGCCTCCGGCGCCGGATATTCGAACAGCACCGTCAAACGCCCCTGCCCCAGGTTTGGCTCGACATGCTCGACCAAAGCCTTGCTGAAAATATCGGACCAGGTGTCATCATCGGCAACCCGTATCCGCTCCCGGGCCGCGACTGCAAGAGCTGCGCGATCGCCCTCGCCGTCTACGATCGTTGCCAGCAGATCGATGCCGGCAAAGCGGTCGAATGCCGCCGCGACCGTCAATAGTTCCGGCTCGGCGAAGGGATCCGCCGTTTTCCCCCGAAACGAGAACCGCCCGATGCCGGTCGCCTGCGCGGCATGGGCGATGACGACGACGCTGTCAGCCATCACAGCATCATAGCTAGTGCCGGCGCGGTACCATTCCAGCATGGTGAATTCGGGGAGGTGCAGATCGCCACGCTCGCGATCACGGAACACCCGCGCGAATTCAAAGATCTTCGCCTCGCCCGCGGCGAGCAATTTCTTGGCTGCGAATTCCGGCGACGTGCGCAAATAGCGCGTCGCGCGCGAGCCGTCGGCCCGCGTCAATTCGGTGCGGGGGGCGTGCAGATGCGTCTCGTTGCCGGGTGAAATCTGCAAAATCCCGGATTCGACCTCGGCAAAGCCCTGCTCCTCGAACCACGCCCTGACCGCCCGCGTGATCGCATTCCGCGCCTGCAGAAACGGCTTGCGATCGGCGTGCCGCGCAGCCGACCACCATGGCGAGACGGGACTGTTCTCAGCCATTAACCAGCCGTCCCGTCAGCCTGCAAAACGCTGGCATCGACGGCCAAAATCAGTATGTTGCAGCCCGAAACCGCCTTAATGGCCGCAGGACAAGCCTGTCCAGACTGGTCCCGGGCCAGCAATTCAGGAAAAGCAGCTTTGAAAGTCATCGCCAGTTCTATTCGCAAGGGCAACATCATCGAGCAAGACGGCAAGCTTTACGTGGTTCTGACCGCCGAGAACATCCACCCCGGCAAGGGAACTCCGGTCAGCCAGATCGAAATGCGCCGAATCGGCGACGGCGTAAAGATTTCCGAACGCTACAAGACCACCGACCAGGTGGAAAAGGCCACCGTCGAGGACCACAACTTCAACTACCTCTATGAAGATTCCGACGGCTTTCACTTCATGAACGCCGAGACCTACGATCAGGTCCAGATTTCCAAGGACATCGTCGGATCGGCCGCGCCCTACTTGCAGGAAAACATGACCGTGAAGCTGTCGCTTCACGACAATAATCCGGTGGCAATCCAATTGCCGCAGCGCGCGACGCTGGCGGTGGTGGAGACCGAACCGGTCACCAAGGGCCAGACCGCGTCCTCCTCCTACAAGCCGGCCGTGCTCTCGAATGGCGTGCGCACGGCGGTGCCGCCGCACATCAGCGCAGGCACGCGCATCGTGGTCATGACCGAAGACGGAACTTACGTCGAGCGCGCAAAGGATTAGGCAACAGAGTTAGTGCGCCGGGGGGCGACGCGTTGAAACCGAAAGCTGTCCGCTTCGTCATCCATTGGCTGGCAGCTTTCGTTATGCCCATCGCCGGCGCGGCTGCCGCCTGTGCCGACGAATTCAGAACGCCCTCGATATCGGCCATGCGCGTCGAGTGGCGCGCGGTCCTCGATCAGCTGCGCCTGGAGATCAGCAGCCGGCCGGCGATCGCTTCACACTTCACCTTTGCAAGCCAGCGCCGGGTGCCGGGCTACGATCCGCGCTCGAGGCCTGCGCTGGTGCAGCTCAACGCGGTAACCTCGCCGATCTTTCCAGGAATCGGACGCAGTCCTGTCCCGGTGCTGTTGCCATTCGACACCGCCAGCTATCTCGAAGCGCGGCGGAGCGGCGCACCGGACAGTCTCTCGGTACCTCGCTATCAGGCGGATTTCCGTCCCGCCGACCTGTTCCATGCGGGCGCTGCCGGCTATGACGCCGTGTTCTCGCTCGAGCCGGGCGCCGCCGATGGTATGCCGCAGCGGACATTCTCAAAACCGATCGAAGTGCAAATCACCGGTTCGATCCTGACCTATGATTCGAGCGACAGGCTCGGCAGCAAGGGCGAGCCCGTCAAAGCTCTCTCGGCGCAATTTCCCGATTTGCGCCGCTTCATCCGCGAAGGCTATGTGCGTTACGCTTTCTCGCGCTTCGGCGTTCCCTATGTGGTTTCGATCCAGTGTCTCGACAACACGCCCACGGCCGCGACGGCTGGCCTGCCGAGAGGCCAAACCACTAGCCGAGCGTTTACTGAATGCGTTGCGCAACGTCGGCGGCCAGCCGTCGCGGCCCCGCACCCACATTTAGTCTGGCATCGCCCAGCGGCCAGCACCAAGCTCAGCCCATTT
>JBJMTR010000124.1:0-15366 GCA_045811565.1 Bradyrhizobium sp. | reverse complement strand
TCACCGTGGCGGTAATGGCATCGATGCCGATGCCGATGCCGCCCGCGCCCGTCGCTTGAATGGTTCCGGAGTTGTCGATCGTGGCGGTCTTGCCGGCCGCGACGGCCCGGATGGCAAACGCATCGCCCAGGATTCTGCCGCCGGCGAGGTTCGTCACCGTGGCGTCGCCACGAGACTCGATCGCGGTGGGGCCCGAGATGGTGCCGGAATTGGTGGCATCGATCGTGCCGGCGTCGATGCCGACCGCTCCGCCCGAGATGGTGCCGGTGTTGGCAGTGACGACGACGGTGCTATCGCTCTCAATAGCGGCGCTAGTTACGCCCAAGACATTGCCCGCGTTGTTGACGGTGACGATCCCACTCCCATCGGACTGTATACCGTTCACCCCGCCGGAAATGGTGCCGCCGGTGCTGTTGGTCACGTTGACGGTGCCGGCCAGAATGCCGAACTGTCCGCCCGCGATGGTGCCGGTGTTGGCGGTTACATTGACGGTGGTGAGTGCCTGAATGCCGATGCCGGTTACCGTGTCTGTGCCCGAAATGGTGCCGGTACCGTTGCTGACGGTGACCGCGCCGTCGGCTTTGATGCCGTACGCCGTGCCCTTGATGATGCCGGGGCCGGAGTTGCCGCTCGCATCGATGGTCGCGCTGGCCGCGGTGGTGTGAACGCCGATGCCGCCGGTGCCGGTGCCCGAAATCGTGTTGGTATTGTTGATCACACTGGTGCCGCTGCCGATGATCTCGATGCCGGTCTCCAAGCTCGTGATGGTCCCGGAATTGAACACGGCGGCGGTATCTGCACCGATGGCTGCCCGCCCGCCCGAGATCGTGCCGGTGTTGGTGATGTCGCCGTGGACGGTGGCGGCGATGCCGAAATTAAGGCCGCCCGAGATCGTGCCGCTGTTGCCAGTGACGGTAACGTTGCTGCCAAGAATGCCGACGACGCCGCCCGAGATCGTGCCGGCGTTGCCGGTGACGGTGATGGTGCCTCCCGAAATGCCGATGCCCCCCCCTGAGATCGTGCCGGTACCATTGCCGATGGTGAGGCCGTTGGCGTCGGCCTGGATGCCGACCGCCGTGCCCGAGATGGTGCCGACGCCGGAGTTGCCGCTCGCATCGATGGTCGTATTGGCCGCGGTGGCGTGAATGCCGATGCCGACGCCGACGCCGGTGCCCGAGATGGTGTTGGTATTGTTGATGACACTGGTACCGCTGCCGGAGATCTCGATGCCGGCCGCCACGCCCGAGATGGTGCCGGTGTTCGCAGTGATATTGACGCTGCCGGCCACGATACCCTTGCTGGTCGCGGCCGTTCCCGCGATCAGGCCGGCGTTGCCGATCACGTTGACCGTTGTGCCCCTGATGCCGGTGTTGGTGCCGGAAATGGTGCCCGTGCTCGCGTTGGTCACGTTGGCGGTGGTGACGGCAATGCCGGCGTCGCCGACGCTCCGGTCTCCCAAGATCCGGCCAGCGTTGTCGACATTGATGGTAGAGCCGGTGACACCGTTGTGGCCCTCGATGAGGCCGGTGCTGGTGTTGGTTATCGTGGCGGAACCTCCCTCGATACCTTGAGCGATAGTGGCCGTGATAGTGCCGGAGTTGGTGAACGTTCCTCCGCTACCGGTTCTTATGCCAGAATCCGTCCCGGTCACCGTTCCCGAGATCGTATAGGTATTGTTGTCGTCGTTACGCGTGCCGTAGCCGGTTACGCCGCCCGGGCCGGTATTGGTGGTGGTGCCCGCGCAGTCGACGGTCGCACCGCTGGCGGACGTGCTCGGCACACCACCCACCGTACACGCCTCGGCGCGCCCGATCGCCACGACAGAAACGGAGGCCAGCGCCAGCGCCAGCGCCTGGCCTTGCCCGAACCAGCGGCCCGCACGCTGCCGTTGCGCAAAGCCGTTCATGACTGTCCGATTCATTTCGAATTCCCCAATCCCGCGTGGTCGATTCGCCACCATTGCGTCTCGACGCATTTACCGTAGCCGCGCCCTGCGTTTCCGGCGCCCTTCGAACGAAGGAGGCGGCGGCGCGAGATTCGACCCAGCTGAAATCCTATGGACCGGGGCCGCGAAAAACTTGGTCTGGCGCGACGGCGACTAAGACCAAAACGAACTGCCGATAGATTGCTGCGCAGTGATGCAAAGTTGCGACAGTCGTGCCCGCCCTACGCTTCACCGCCTCAGCAGGCGCCCTTGGCGGCTTGCCTTACATCTCTTGGGGTGCCGCCGTAGAGCTTGCGAAAAGAGCGGTTGAAATAGGAGAGGTCACCAAAACCGGCCTCGTAGGCAATTGTACTCACCGGGTGCCGTTCGAATCGCGGATCGCACAACATGCCGTAGGCGCGCGCCAGCCGCTGACCGAGCAGGAAAGAAGAGAACGTGGTGCCATCCGCTTCGAACAGCCTCTGCAGGTGCCGCGGCGTCACGCCAACGTACGCCGCGACCGATGTTACCGAGAGATCCCGGCGTGCGCCATTTGCGATGATCTGGGCCTTGGCCACCTGCAGCCGTGCCGCGCGGACTCCGCCCTCATCCGCGGCATGCGCCGCATCCCGTGTCGCGCCGAGCGTGAGCGCAACAAGATCGTGTATGTGACCGACGACAAGATGCATAACCCCGGGTGCGGCGAGCCCATTTGCGTCGGGCAGCGTGCCCGCATAGCTTGTCAAAAGCCTGAGCGCCTCGGTTTTTCGGGTGATGTGACGCATGACCGCGTCGTCGAGATCGGCGACGAGCGGCGAGAGGATAGAACGCGGGATGCGGAGCGCGAGAGTCCGGCCGGAGCCACAGCGGTCATATCTGACCACGTCGTCACTCCTTATGAGCACCGCGTCACGTTCGCGAAGTACCACCTCGCGATCGCCCGCGGCCATGCAAAGCGGCCCTGTACAGTTGACGACGAGCGCGAGATCGTCATTGCCGTCCGCGACCAGTTCGCGGGTCCGGGTCACGCGGGCGGGCGACATATTTCCCCACAGCAGATCCAGCCCTGGAAGACTGCGCGACGCCATCGAAGCGTGAAATCGCGTGCCTTCAGCAGGTTCGATATCTATCCTGAGCGCGGTGTGTCCAAAATGCTCGCGCCACATCGTGACCCGATCTTTTTCCGGCAGATCGTCGGTCGAGAATCGAACTGTCGCGAAATCGCCCTGATCGATCATGCGGGTTGCTTCCGGTTAGCATCGTGCCGGTCGTGGACCGGCATGTCGCTATAAGCCGCAACGCGCTTTCCCGCGTCGTCCGATTGGAGGACGCCGGTAACTCAACCTGTCCGGAACAGACCGATGGGCTTCTCAGAGCGCCTCGGCCCGGCTGCGAACCTCATGCCGCACGGCCGTGGTCGTCCTGGGATCGACTGACGATCGGTAGACTTCCCTTCTGCGCTGGTCCCTGACACGTATCCAGCTGTCGGTATTACGCAGTTCCGGCCGCGAATTCAGAAGATGCCGCGCCATTTCGTCAGCGGCCACAGTCGCACTGGTCGGGTGTTCGAACAGCATTCCTCCGGGGTCGAGGACAACGTAGCGATCGAAGAACAGGTCAAAGAAGAAGCGAGACATACTCTGGGATACCATCGGGAATGGACGCGGCCGAACAATGAATACCGCATCGCGCCGCGTGCAGGGGTTGGGCTATCTCATAGCCGTGCGCGGCGCGGCCCGCCTCCTCCGAACGGCGGAGAAGACGCGCCGCTAACGGCATAGGTGCTGTGCAAACCGCAAGGCGAAAGGGCGGATTGCTCCGGATCGTTAAAACCCGCCGCGGCTACGATTTCGCGGTCCCGGGTTGTGCCATCCTGCGATGCTGCCTGGCGAGAACGCCTGCGGGCATCACATGGGCGACGGCAGACTGAATCTTGTTCTTCAGGCCGGTGACGACATCGGCATCGCCGTCCATCATCGCATCGAAACCCGCCTTGGCGACTTCCGCCGCATTGTCCTTTTTCGTTGTGCCGACCCTGGTGTCCATCATGTCCGCGCGCCGGAAGAATTCGGTCTCGGTGGCGCCTGGCATCAGACAGGTCACGGTAATGCCGGTGTCGCGCAACTCCTCCCTCAGTGCGAATGAAAATGAATCCAAAAATGCCTTGGTGCCATTGTAGACCGCCTGAAAGCTGCCGGGCATGAAGCCGGCAATAGATCCCGTGATCAGGATGCGTCCGGCGTTTCGCTGCCGCATGTCGTTGCCCACGCGGTGGATCAGGTACACCGTGCCGGTGATGTTGGTATCGATCACCCGCCTCGCTTTGCGGAAATCCTGGTCCAGAAACGCCCGGCCGAGGCCGATGCCGGCGTTGGCCAGCAGCGCATCGACCCGACGGCCGTGGATAGCGGCATAGAGCTTGTCGACCCCCTGGGTGGTCGAAAGGTCGGCCTGCACAGCTTCGACCCGCCCGCCGAACTCGCGCAGCTCGCCGGCAGCGACTTCAATCTCGGGCTCGTCGGCGGCAATCAACAGGTCAAAGCCGTCGCGGGCGCAGCATCTGGCGAGTTCCAGGCCGATGCCGGTGGAAGCGCCGGTGACGATAGCGAATTGTCCGTTGCTGGGCATGACAGTCTCCTGATCTCCGCTGCGCAACGTTAATCGGGAGCATGCCGGCTCGTTCCTATCCAGAGGTGGGCTTCCAGATAGGAACCAGTCGCCGTCTCGCCGTTTGTGTGTTGCGGCAAGTGCGGTGGAGATCATTCGATGAGAGCGCTGACCTGGCATGGCAAGAACGACATCCGCTGCTATAGCGTGCCCGATCCGAAGATCGAGCACGGCCGTGACGCCATCATCAAGGTGACGGCCTGCGCCATCTGCGGTTCGGATTTGCATCTGTTCGACGGCATCATGCCGACCATGGAAAAGGGCGACGTGATGGGCCACGAAACCATGGGCGAGGTGGTCGAGGTCGGGCCGGAAAACAAGAAGCTGAAGGTCGGCGATCGCGTCGTGGTGCCCTTCACGATCGCCTGCGGCGAGTGCTTCTTCTGCAAGCGCGGCTTCTATTCCGGCTGCGAGCGTTCCAATCCCAATGCGAAAGCCGCCGCGGAATTGTGGGGCCACTCCCCCGCGGGCCTGTTCGGCTATTCCCACATGCTGGGCGGCTTCGCCGGAGGCCAGGCCGAATATCTGCGCGTCCCCTACGCCGACGTCGGGCCGATCAAGGTTCCTGACGGTCTCAGCGACGAACAGGTGCTTTTCCTGTCCGACATATTTCCGACCGGCTACATGGCAGCCGAGTTCTGCGGCCTGAAGGGCGGCGAGACGGTCGCGGTGTGGGGCTGCGGGCCGGTCGGTCAGCTTGCCATCAAGAGCGCATTCCTGCTCGGCGCAGAGCGCGTCATCGCGATCGACACCGTGCCGGAGCGGCTGGCGCTGGCACAGGCTTCCGGCGCCATCACGCTCGATTTCAAGAAGGAGGATATCTACGACCGCATCCAGCAACTGACGGAGAGCCGGGGCGCCGACGCTTGCATCGATGCCGTTGGCACCGAGCCCGACACCGGTTCGGGATTCGACGCCGTGGTCGATCGCATCAAGGTCGCGACCTTTATGGGCACGGACCGGCCGCACGTGTTGCGGCAGGCGATCCACTGCTGTCGGAATTTCGGGACGGTCTCGATCGTCGGTGTCTATGGCGGCTATCTCGACAAGATTCCGATGGGGTCTGCGATCAACCGCGGCCTCACCTTCAGGATGGCGCAGACGCCGGTGCAACATTACATGCCGAAGCTGCTGGAGCGGATCGAAAAGCGCGAGATCGATCCTTCCTTCGTCATCACCCACCGCGCCACGCTCGAGCAAGGCCCAGAATTGTACAAGACGTTTCGGGCAAAGCAGGACGGCTGCATCAAGGTGGTGATGAAGCCGTGACCATGCCGATCGCCGATCAGCGGCGGCCCGCTATTCCCCCAGGTTGGCGTTGTCGGCAAACATGTTATGCACGGCCTGGCGAACCGCGGCGAGGCCGCGCACGTCCCGCATCAGCGCGATCTCTCCCTGCTGTTCGTGACGGATGGCGTGGGCCATGATCCGCAAGCGGACGTCCCCATTTCCTCTCAACTCCTGGTCGGCCATCTTCACAGCTCCGGCGTGATGCCTGATCATGAGCTGAACGAACAATTCGTCAAAGGATATCGGCTCCGCTCGCTTGAGCCGTTCGACCTCCGCGGCCGTCAGCAGGCCGGGCATCTCCGCCCGCTCCTGCCCGGTGCAAAGCGCCATTGGTTCGTTGAACCAGCTTTGCCACCAGGATTCGAAGATCCGGTTCTCCCCCGTCTGGCTCGCGGCCATCAGTTTGGCCAACGCCCGCAAATGAGGATCTTGTGCGCGCTCCGCCGCGAGCGAAGCAAGTTCGATGCCCTGCCGATGATGCGTCCGCATGTGCCGCATATAGGTCTGGTCCGACAACGCGTCGCCTCCGAACCATGCGACCTCATGGCCCTGCGTGCCCGCCACGGCGGCGCCGCCGAGAACGGCGAGCGCGAACACCGCGGCGCTGGTCCAGAATCTCAACAAGAGATTGCCGGCGCGAGAGATCCTCGCTTCGGGCCAGCGCAGCCAGACGAACAGGGGATACATCAGTGCCGAGGACGAATGCACGAGGAGACCGATCCAGTATGGCTGCTGCAGCGCAAAGATCGGTTGCGCGAATGGAAAAATCGGCACCAGCAAGAACCACTCGAACGCAGACGTCAGCACCGCCCAGGGCATCGCGACCAGCGCGATGACGCCCGGCGACAGCCGCGCCGTCCACCGCCCGAACACGCCGAAAAACACCAATGCCCACGAAAAATCCGCCCATTGGTGAAAGGCGATCCCGATCGCGATCGTCGACCCGGACGGCTCCGCCTGCAGCACCCAATCCCGCCCCGGAATGGCCGCGACCGACATCCAGTCGACGGCCGCATCGCGTCCGATGCGCGCCGCGATTAGCTGGCTGATCAGCGTCGAGTAGGTGCTGCTGATCAGCCCGAGCAGGATGGCTGCACGCCAATTCCGCCCGTCCATCCGGCGCCCAGACCTGACCCGTTCGGTCATCGAACCTCGATGCAGATGTGCCGCGTTTGGCCCAACCGCCTGCCGATGGCGATGTTCCCGCCGAACGTGAGGGATGGCACGTCAAAGGCAACGACCATAAACCTTCGTATAACTGCTTCATCCGTTTGGAGCTCCGCCGCTTACCTGCGTACAATTGAACGTTGAGCTCGCGCACTTTAGCGTCGACGCAATCGGGCTCAGCCGTTGCAGGCGGAAATATCCTGGGCAGAGGGGCCGAGTGCGACCGCAACGTTACCAGGCGGCCGCGAAGTGCTAATCGCCTTTTTCCATTTAACGTTCAGTGCCAGTTACGACGCATTTATCGGCGAGTTTTTTTAAGTCACGCAGCATCCGAGCAAAGCTTGAAGGATGACTCTGCTGGCTTGTCAGTGATCAGGGGGTCAGCCTCAATGTCATCTTCGAACAAGATCGCGCTCTTCATCGATGGCGCCAATCTCTACGCGACCAGCAAGGCGCTTGGTTTCGACGTCGACTACAAGCGACTGCTCAAGGAATTCGAGAGTCGCGGCACGCTGTTGCGCGCCTGCTATTACACGGCGATCATCGAGGATCAGGAGTACTCGTCCGTCCGTCCCCTGATCGATTGGCTTCACTACAATGGCTACACGGTGGTCACAAAGCCGACCAAGGAATTCATCGACGCCAGCGGTCGCCGCAAGGTGAAGGGCGATATGGATATCGAACTGGCTGTCGATGCCATGGAGCTGGCCGAGCATATCGATCAGATGGTTCTGTTCTCAGGCGACGGTGATTTCCGCTCGCTTGTCGAAGCAGTCCAGCGCCAAGGGGTTCGCGTCACCGTCGTCTCAACCATTGCCAGTCAGCCGCCGATGATTGCCGACGAGTTAAGGCGTCAGGGCGATGTCTTCATCGACCTGATGGAATTGAAGTCCAAGCTTGGCCGCGACCCCTCCGAGCGGCCAGTCCCGCGCGAGCCACGCCACCATGCGCCGCCGCAATTCTCGCAGCGCGCGGTTATGGCTGGTGATGGTGATCTTCAATGATTGAGAGATCTCGCCCCTAGCGCTCGCGCGGGAGACTTCACCCGCGTCATCCTGCAATCGTCCGGTCAGGTTCAGCCGTAAGAATGCTGAAACGATCAATTGGAAGAAGGCGAGCGTGTCGCCGTCTATGACGCCGGCTTCAGTATTAGGGGTGAGCGTTCGCGTATTCCGAGCAATCCGCTGGGCGACCGTTCGCTCGGATGCAGGCTCCGATCGAAGAACTGTTGATCCCAAGACCCCGCTTATTTCAGTAGTAGCGTGAGCTAACGGACCGGACCGCTGCTGTCAAATTTCATTGGAGCTTGTCTGGCTTCAAATAGGCTTTAGTAGACGCGGCGATGCCGCCGATAATCCGGGGCCTCTCCCGCGCTCGCGAAATATGGATTGATGACGCACAGTGCCGCGCGGCCCGATGCGGACGCGTTGCACTGAGGCAGCGACGTGTAGCGGCATTCATAATAGTGGCCGTGCGCACGCAGGCAAACCGGATAAGCCGGATCGTACGTCTGGGTCCGAGCCGGTGCCGTTGTCAAAACTGTCGTGATCGTCAAAATCGCCAAGGCCAGAATACGCATCAGAGCCTCCTCGGGATATGCGCGGCGCTTCACACTGTTCGCGCCCAAAATGCCTTTCGCATTGCGTCCTCCGTTCCGGTCTCTGGCCGGATTTTCATTTTCAGATCGCAAGCAGACAGGCCCCTTTGTTGCCAGTCAATTCACTTTGCGCGTTGGCAGGCCGAGTCATGCAGAGCTTCGGCGCGCCGCCGCGTGCTCGCTTCGGTCGCAGTGATGTGAGGCACGTGCAAAAATACTTCCTCGGGGCCGTGCACGGCAACACGTCGCCGCAGGGGCACTATAGCATGTTCGCTGCGGCGACCTGATCCTCCTTATCGACTCCGCGCGCGACGATCTTCAAAGCGCTGTCAGTCAAGGGCCGTTGCAGCGCCTTCGCCTCGTCCCATGACGCGCGCATCCAAACATCCCGCTCTTCCTCCGTGGTCAGGATCACCGGCATCGCCTTGGGATGGATCGGCTCGACCACCGCGTTCGGCGAAGTCGTCAGGAAACCATAGACGAGATGTGGACCGGGGATTGGCTTGGATTTGGTGCCGCGTTCGCCCCGATACTCGGTCCAGATGCCAGCGAACGCGAAAAGTGGCCGGTCCTCGTTGAGCGCGAACCAGACTACGTCCTTCTTCTTCGTTTCGGGGTTTGCCTCCAGGGCGTACTCGGCGAAGCTGTTCGCCGGGATCAAGCACCTGCTCACCGGCTTGAGCCACATGCGCCAGTGCGGCGATGACGTATTGCGGATGTTGGTGACTGGCGGGCCGCCAGTGCGCGGCGGCGGTGGCATGCCCCAGCGCATGAGCACTATCTCGCGATCTGCGCCGATGTTGCGGATGACCGGCGCCGGATAGTCAGGGAACACGCCCGGCATCGGCGGCAGGTTGCCGACATAGCGGTTGATCACGCGGAACAGCGCGCGTACGGCCTCTTGGTTCGTGGTGATCGAGTAGAGATTGCACACTTAAGAATGGCTTCCGCCGCCGATGGTAGGTCCGACCGTTTCCTTCCTGCTATTTAACCGCCTCCATTATTGGCTTCCCTTTGTCGACCACATGCACTGTCAGGAGCTTTTGCGTCTTGTCTCCGATGACCTTGACCCCCGCGTGCGGTACGTCTCGCACGCGCGGTTATTCAACTCGCCGACGAATTGAAGCGCGGCACGCCGATGGAATTTGCGACCATCTGCGAATTGGTGACGGCAATCATCGTGCACGCCAGCCCGAGCCGACCGGGCGGCGCTCGGACCAAAGCAAAGCCGAGGATGACCGGAGTGTGCGGATCGACATCAAGGGGCACCTCGCCGCGCTCTGCGGCAATCCGGCTTTGTTCCCCAATATCGCTATGTCGGGGGATCGTTGGTAGCGGGGGAGGGACTCGAACCCCCGACCCCAGGATTATGATTCCCGTGCTCTAACCAGCTGAGCTACCCCGCCACGTCATCGCCGCACGTCTTTATATACCGCGCTCGCGAACGCGCGGCATATAAAGAGCGGGTCAACGCCCTGTCAAGCAAACCCGGCCGCCCGGTCAAGTATCTGCAAAATGTGTTTATTTCGGGCGAACCGAGGGGTCGCCGCCGGGACTGCCGGGCGGCGGGATCACCGGCGTGTTGCCGCCTTCCGGGGTCGGCGCGCGCATTTCGGGGTCGACGCCCGCGGGTGGGCACAGCACACCGTCCGAGCGGGCCAATTTGTCGCCAAGCGGCTCCCTCGCCTGGCCGGTGGTCGTGCCCCCCGGCGCCGTTGTGCCGGGCTGCTGTGGCTGTTGCATCGGGGTGCAATTAGCCGCGCGCGAAGGCTGTGGCGGCGCGGTCTGGGGAGGAGGCGTCGCCGGGGCAGGCGGAGCTTGCGCCGCCACCACGCCAGGGGCCGCGATCAGCACAGATGAAAGGAGCAGTGAGTGGATTGTCCGCATCCGGATAAACGGCCCGCCGGCGCGGTGGTTCCGGGCCTCGAGCATGTTTCGGCTGAATTGAAACATGCTCGCGGCGGGTTTTCACGCTTTGCGGAAGCGGATCAACGAAAAATGTCCCATCGGCGGCATCGGACGCCGCTCGGTCAGGGTTACGCCGCCATGTTTGACGGCCCAATCGGTCAACCGCGCCCACGGAAATTCCGGACGCCAGCCGAGCCGCCGCGCCAAGGGCGCGAACGCCAGTTCAAAAATGCGGCGCGGGCCGCTTTCAGCGCCGATATGATTGACCAGGATGAGTTCGCCGCCGGGCTTCAGGACGCGAATGAAATCGTCCAGCGCCGCCTCGGGATCCGGCACCGCGGTGATGACATATTGCGCCACCACCGCGTCGAAAAATGCATCCGGAAACGCCAGGTTCTTGGCGTCCATCACCGCGAGCGTCTCGACATTGCTAAGCCCGAGCGCCCGCACGCGCTGCTGCGCCCGCCGCAGCATCGGCTCGGAAATATCGACGCCGCATAATTTCGTGGTGCGCGAATAATCCGACAGCGACAATCCGGTGCCGACGCCGACATCGAGAATCCGTCCGCCGATCTTGTCGGCCTCCGCGATGGTCGATTGGCGGCCGTGGTCGAACACTTTGCCGAACACGACATCGTAGACCGGCGCCCAGCGCCCATACGCCTTTTCGACCCCTTCGCGGTCGATGTCCGCAGCCATTCCCCCCGCCCCGAAACTTTTAGCCGCGCACGGCCTCGGCAAGTAGCGGCGGCGCAATGGTCCCGCGCGCGCCTCCCCTCGCCGCTGCATTCCTTGCCGTCGCGCTCTTGATGAAACCGCCGCCGAGCACGCGCGCCTGTCCTGAAGGCGCGTCGTAGAACACACAGGCCTGTCCCGGCGATACGCCCTCTTCGCCGGCGACGAGTTCGACCTCGTAGACGCCATCGGCGGCGCGCAACCAGGCCGGCTGCGGCGCGCGCGTTGATCGCACGCGCACGAACATTTCAATCCCGTCGCCGATGACGCGGTCCAGCGCGCCGTCGCCGATCCAGTTCACGTCGCGCAGCGCGATGCGGTCCATCCGCAGCGCCTCGCGCGGGCCGACCACGACGCGCCGGCTCGCGGCATCTAGTCTCACGACGTAGAGCGGCGCGCCGGCTGCAATCCCCAGTCCCTTGCGCTGGCCGACGGTGAAATGGACAATGCCCTGATGCTGGCCGATGACGCGGCCGTCGAGATCGACGATGTCGCCGGGCGCGATGGCGTTCGGCTTCAAGCGGCCGATGATGTCGGTGTAGCGGCCCGTGGGCACGAAACAGATGTCCTGGCTGTCCTGCTTGTCCGCGACCTCAAGACCCAAACGCCGCGCCAGTTCGCGCGTCTGCGGCTTCGTCATGTCGCCCAGCGGAAAGCGCAGAAAATCGAGTTGCTCGCGCGTCGTCGCGAACAAGAAATAGCTCTGGTCGCGGTCGGCGTCGGCGGCACAAACCATCGCCCGCGATCCGTCCTTCAGGCGACGCGATGCGACATAATGCCCGGTCGCGAGCGCCGCGGCGCCGAGCTCGCGCGCGGTGGCCAACAGATCGCGGAACTTGATCGAGCGGTTGCACTCGATGCAGGGCACCGGCGTTTCGCCAGACGCGTAGCTGTCGGCAAAATTGTCGATCACCGATTCCTGGAAGCGGCTCTCATAGTCGAGCACGTAATGCGGAATGCCGAGCCGCTCGGCGACGTTGCGGGCATCGTGAATGTCGCGGCCGGCGCAACAGGCTCCCTTGCGGTGGATGGCGGCGCCGTGATCGTAGAGCTGCAGCGTGATCCCGACCACGTCGTAGCCCTCGGACTTCAGCAAGGCAGCGGTCACTGACGAGTCGACGCCGCCGGACATGGCGACCACGATTCTCGTGTCTTGCGGGCGGCCGTCGAGATCCAGACTGTTGAGCATGGCAGGGGTCATCGGTTCAATCGCGAACAGCCTTTTCGGCGTCTCGCGACAGCGTTGAAAAAGCCTTTTACATTAGAAGGCCTTGGATCGCTTCCGAAACAGGCGAAATGGCCCGATCGGAGTTGCCCAAGAAGGCCGCTCTTTAATATAGGCCGTATTCCCGCGAAGCAATCAGCCAAGCCCCGTTAGAGCGGTGCCAGGACGGCAAATCTTGCCGCCCGGGCAAAAAGGGGCCGCCACGGAGCGGCTGGAACTTTCCCGATCACGTTATAACGACCTGAAACGATTGTCATTTTTCGGGTGACACCGGCTGGCCCGGTCCTTGCTGAATGATCGCCAAGGTTCCATCGCGAGGGTCGCCCGTGATCAGCGTCACGTCAGAAGTATCGGCAAACCTGTCTTTTCAGGGCGCGTCCGCGAGGTCCGCCCGGCCCGATTCCGATCCCTCGGCTGGAAATGACAGTTTTGCGGCGCTGGTCGACAGCAGCACGGCCGACACGAACAACGACAATCGCGCCCAGGATAAATCCAGCGCGCAAGCAGCCGCGCCGCGCCGCGCCGACGATCCGCCTCCACCCGCGGACACCAGGTCGCGCGACAACAGCAAGGCTCCGGACAAAGCTGCGCGGGAGGACACGGACGGTCGCGGTACTGCCGCCGCCGGCCCGCTCGACGATAACAATCCCGGCAATGCCGATGCGGCCCGCAGCACCAAATCGAAATCCGCTGCTACAAAATCGGATGACGCGAAGTCCGTCTCCGCAAACTCGACGTCAAAACCATCTTCCGAAGACAATGCTTTGGCGAACGATGAAGCCGAGGTGAAGCAGGATGGCCCGATTGCAGCGACGGCAAATGCGGTCGCCGTCGCGATCTCGGCAGCCGCTGTGCCGGCCGATGTCCCCGCCGCGGCAACGCCTGCATCCGATAAAGCCACCGTGCCGCTTGCGATTGCTGCCGCGGCGATCGCTGCCACCTCGTCGATGACCGGGAGCGCTTCGGCCGCGCCCCCTGCGCCTGTTGTCACCGACCCGACCGCGGCCGCAACCGCGACCGTCACCGCGGCCAAGCCGGCCGGGGTCAAGGCCGATGCTCAAGCCACGGCCAACGAGACTGTCAGCGCGCAGGTGACAACCGAGGACACGACAGCTCCCACCGACATTGCGCTCGCTGCGTCTGCCGCCACCGCAACATCGGTTGTGCCGAAGGCCACGACGCCTCTCAAACCTTCACCCGCCGCGAAGCAAGGCGTCACGTCTGAAGGCGAGCAGGATAGCGCAATCGGCACGACGGAGGCTTCCACGACCGCTGCGCCGGCCGGCATTCTTCAAATCGTCAGCCAACCTGTGGCGGCCGCGGGCAAAGCGCAAACCGAGAACGGTGTCGTTGACAGCATGAAGGCCGATGCAGCGGGCGATTCCACGCCGACGCCAGCCGCCGGCGCCGCCGCTAACGGTCACACAGCAACAACCGATGTCGCTTCGACGCCGGTCAATTCATCCAACAACAGCGCGCTGGTCGCTGATGCGGTTCAGCCGCAGCTGCCATCCACTTCATCAGCGGCAACCGCCCCTGTGACGCAATTGACGGTCACGGCCGCCACGCATGCCGCGGTGCCCCTAAGCGGGCTCGCGATCGAGATCGCGGCATCAGCCAAAAGCGGCAAGAGCCGTTTCGAAATCCGGCTCGATCCGGCCGATCTCGGCCGCATCGATGTCCGCATCGATGTCGACCGCAACGGTCAGGTGACCTCGCATCTGACCGTCGAACGGCCGGAAACGCTTTCGATGCTGCGCCAGGACGCCAACCAGCTGCAGCGCGCCCTCGACAACGCCGGCCTTTCGACCGGCAACAGCGGACTGCAGTTCAGCCTGCGCGATCAATCTTCCCAAGGACAGAACGACGGCGGGCAGTCGAACCCCGACGCCCACCGCCTGATCGTCAGCGAAGAGAACAACGTCCCCGCGGCGGTTGCGGGCCGCAGCTATGGCCGCATGCTCGGTGCGAGCGGCGGCGTGGACATCAGGGTCTAACGGAGATAACCATGTCGGTAGATGCAACAATGCCGAATACCGTCGTATCGGCGACGACGAGCAACACGAGCTCGTCCGGCACCACGTCTTCGACGACAACGACGGGAATCGCGGATAATTTCCAGACTTTCCTGACGCTGCTCACCACGCAGCTGCAGAACCAGAATCCGCTCGATCCGCTTGATACCAATCAATTCACCCAGCAACTGGTTCAATTTGCCGGCGTCGAGCAACAGCTCAGATCGAACGAGCAGTTGAAGGCGCTTGTCAATCTTGAAAAGAGCGCCCAGGGCACTCAGGCGTTGATCTATGTCGGCAACACTGTCGCCGTCGACGGCAGCACCGCACAGTTCGACGGCACCAAGGCGACCTGGAATTTCTTGGCGCCAAAGGACTCGAACGCGACGATCACGATCACAAATTCGGCCGGACAGACGGTCTATTCCGGGAAATATACGCTGAACGAAGGCAACGCCAGTTTCGTTTGGGACGGCAAGGGCAATGACGGCACGCAGTGGCAGGCCGGTACTTACAAAATGACCGCTACGGCCAAGGATACGTCAGGCCAGGACGTCGCCATTTCGACGGAGGTGCAGGGCGTGGTCGAGTCGGTCGATCTCACTGCCGACCCGCCGCTGCTTTCGATCGCCGGGCAGAATTATACGACCTCCCAGATCAAGCGTATCGTTCGCGCCTCAAGCTCGACCTAACCCGCCGCTACAGCGGCGCCTATTCGCTCAACCAGGGCAACGCCAGCTTCGTCTGGGACGGCAAGGGCAATGACGGCACGCAGTGGCCGACAGGTACCTATACGCTGACGGCGACGGGCAAGGATTCATCCGGCAGGGACGTGGCG